>CACXCH010000040.1 GCA_902766085.1 uncultured Eubacteriales bacterium | reverse complement strand
TTTAATATCTACCTTTGTAGCTTTTTTATTTACTTTAAAGGTATACTTACCTGATTGAACTCCATCATTACTTTTTTCAGTAACAATAGGTTTTACTATGATTTCTTCTGGTAACATTATGCGTACACCTCCTCAATTTTCTTAACAGAATCTTCTGTTAAAACTATTTTATTAAATTTTAATAAATCATAAACATTTAATGAATCAGCTCTTTCAACTTTTGCAGTTGGTAAATTTCTAACTGATCTTTGAACATTTTCATTTTTATCAGCTAAAACAACAAGAGCATTATTAGAATTTAAGTTATTTAAAATTTTTGCCATTTCAGCAGTTTTGATTTCTTTTAGTTCTAATTTGTCAACAACTACTAGCTCTTTATCTGCAAGTTTTGCACTTAATGCAGATCTAATTGCAAGCTCTTTTTCTTTCTTGTTGATCTTATATGAATAAGAACGTGGTTTTGGTCCAAGTGCAATTCCACCTTTAATCCATTGTGGAGCTCTTATAGAACCTTGTCTAGCACGACCTGTTCCTTTTTGTCTCCAAGGCTTCTTTCCACCGCCTCTAACTTCAGCTCTAGTTTTTGTACTTTGTGTTCCTTGTCTTTGATTTGCAAGATAATTAACTACAACTGAGTGTACAACTTCTTCATTTGGCTCAATACCAAATACTTTATCATTTAATTCAATTTCTTTTACTTTCTTTCCATCTGTACTTAATACGTCTATTTTAGGCATCTCTTTTCCTCCTTTCCTAAGCTTTTACGCTTTTTCTAATTTTTAGTATAGATTTTTTAGCTCCAGGAACGCTTCCTTTAACTAAAATTATATTTTTGTCTAAATCAACTTTAACAACTTCAAGATTTTGAATTGTTACAGTTTCAACTCCCATGTGTCCTGGAAGATTTTTGCCTTTAAATACTCTACCTGGTGTAGATGTTGGTCCCATTGAACCTGGTCTTCTATGATACATAGAACCGTGTCCCATAGGTCCTCTTGATTGTCCATGACGTTTAATAACACCTTGGAATCCTTTTCCTTTTGATGTACCTTGAATATCGACTCTATCGCCAACTTCAAATACATCTGCTTTAAATTCATCACCTACATTAATTCCCTCAACTGATTCGATTGGAAATTCTCTTAAATATTTTTTAGGTGCTAATTTGCTTTTCTTAAATTTTCCAAGTTCTGGTTTTGTTAATTTGCTTTCTTTAACATCTTCAAAACCTAATTGAATTGATTGGTAGCCATCTTGGTCTACAGTCTTGATTTGTGTAACTGTGCATGGTCCAACTTCAATTGCTGTTACAGGAATGATATTGCCTTTTTCATCAAAGATTTGTGTCATTCCAACTTTCTTTCCTATTAATGCTTTCATTCTTTCCTCCTATTGGCTAGCCCTGTGGTTAGCGTGGTTAATTAATTTTGGATATTAGTATATCTTCTTTAATATATTTTTGAAATATATATTTTTAAATTACTCCAGGTAATTATACGTAGTTAATAAAGTTAAATTACATTACATATTACCTTGATGTAATATCGATATATTTTTTCATAAGTTATTATAATTTAATTTCTATATCAACACCTGCTGGTAACTCAATTCTCATTAAACTATCAACTGTTTTTTGTGTTGGATATAAAATATCGATAACTCTTTTATGAGTTCTTAACTCAAATTGTTCTCTTGAGTCCTTATGCTTGTGTGGAGAACGTAAAATTGTAACAATTTCCTTTTGAGTAGGAAGTGGAATTGGTCCTGAAACCTTGGCTCCCGTTTTTTTAGCAGTATCTACTATCTTTTCAGCAGACTGGTCTAAAACAACATGGTCATAAGCTTTAAGTCTAATTCTAATTTTCTCGCTCTTTACTGTTGCTGTTGTTCTTGGATTATTTTCACTTTTTCTTGCATTTGATGTTCTCTTTTGAGCATCTTTTCTAACCTCTGCAACTTTGTTTTCAACTTTTGCTTTTGCATTAGCAAATTTCTTTGGTGCTTCCTTTTTTGCTTCAGCAAATTTCTTTGAAGCATCTTTTTTAGCCTCGTCTGTTTTTTCGGCTAAATTCTTTTTTGCACTCTCAGCTTTTTTAGCTAAGTTCTTTTCTGCAACTTCTGCTTTTTCAGATAAATCTTTTTTTGCAGTTTCAGCTTTTTCAGCTAAATCCTTTTTTGCAACCTTTGCTTTTTCTGTTAAATCTTTTTTTGCAGCATCAGTAGCTTTTTTTAGGTTTTCTGAAGCTTTTTTAGCTCCTTCAACTGCTGCTTTTTTTACGCTTTCGATTTTTTCTTCAGCATCATTCTTTGTTGCCATATTTCTTTTCCTCCTTAAAAAATTTATAATTTTTTGGTCGGAAGTTATAAATGCACCCTGGCGTTTCGTTATCTGCCATTAAAAAAACCCAAATATGCATGAAGATTTTGGGCTAAAGTGCTTATAATATTTATAAAACTTGCCGCCTGGTCTAAGCCATGACATGCTCCATAGAAGTTCCCTCCATCGCTTATTTAATGGGCGTGTAGCTACATTCTACTTCATCGCAATCGTTAACATGCTTTTTTATTATATCTCTTAAAGCTATAAAAGTCAATACATTTTTTGAATTTTTTGTGGTTTTGCTGATGCTTTTAATCTTATCTTTCTTTAGTCATACAATTTGCATTTACTTTATAGGAATTGTATAAAAAAAGTCTATTTTTGAATTTAAGATTTTATAACGATTATCTAATAAGTTGTATGTTCACATAAAAAAAGATGAAACTTTTCGTTTCATCTTTTTACTTTAAACTGTTGTTACAGTCTTTTGTCTCTTTGGTTGTCTTTGAATTGGTGGTACCAGTGGACTATATCCGGTTCCATCAAACACATCAACTTCTACGTTTCTTGTTAAAACGTCTTTGTATTGATATGATACATTTCTTGAGTTTTCTTCATACTTTACCACAAATATATTTGGGTAAGCTTTTTCAATTGTAGCTTCTTTTTCAAATAATCTACTTCTCCCTAGTGAACCTTTAACTATTATCTTCTGTCCGATTTTTTCTTTAATATTACTTTGTAAATTTAGGATGTCTTCTTGGTAAATCATTTCATCACCTACTTCTTAAAAATTACATTTATATATTAACATCTTAAATTTTGAAAGTCAAAAAATATTATGTCGATTAATGTCTCTTTTTGTGTTATTTTCTTAGTTTATGAGTTTTGTTACATTTATTTTACATTTTTGTTACAAGCTATTTTATATAAAGTTCAGGGTTTATATAGTCCCCATTTTGCATTAATTCGAAGTGTAAATGTGCACCGTCTTCTGATTCAAAAACACCTGAGTTTCCCATCTTTGCGATTACTTGTCCCTGTGAAATTTTCGTTCCTTCTTCTAATCCGTCTTCTGTTGATAAAAGGCAAGAATAAATTGACTTAAATCCATCGCTATGCTCAATTGTTATACTTAATCCATATCTTGGATCATTTTTTATTGATGTAACTGTTCCATCGGCAACTGATACTATATTTTCTCCTAGTTCACCCTTAATATCAATTCCTCTATGTGTAACCCATTCTTGTAAAGTATTAGAATAAATCAAGCTATCCATTGAATACTCATTTGAAACTTGTCCGTCTGCTGGCTTTGTAAATTGCGCTTCTGTTTTTTTGTTTGAATTGTTTTTATCACTGTTTTTGTTATTATCAGCAACATTATTGCTTGCCTTGTCACTATTTGTACTGCTCTTTTTATTTGAATTACTACTATTTGATTCTGTTGAATTTGTTATATTCGAATTTACTTTTTTTGTTTCGTTTTTTGTTTCATTTGAATTTGTACTTTGAATTAATTCTTCATTTCTACTTGTTTTCAAATTTTTGTTAGCATTCGAATTGTTTGTCGATGTTTGATTTGCACTTGCTGTATTCAGAATTTCATTTGCTTTGACCTCATTAATGTTTTTACTTAAAATCGAACTAGCTTCTTCAGTTTTATTTGTGTTTTGTATGTCATTTAATTTTGAAAGTCTTTCTGTTTTTTCTTGATTAATGGAAAGAAAAATTGCAATTGTTAAAAGAACAATGGCTATTAGAAAGCCAATTATTCCAAACCATTTTGCACTTGCCGGCTTTATCTCGTCATTTTTACTTTTATTATCCATACATATCCTCCTAAAATTCATTATGCAAATTATTTCCATTATTTTCTAAAATATACAAAAATGATCTAATATTTAATTCAGTTAATTTTATTAAATAAATAAAGACTAGGAATTAATCCTAGTCCTTATAATCTACTATTTCTACATTGGTATAAAAATGATGGATAATGTCTTCATAAGTTGACCCTTGATTTGCCATACTATCTGCTCCAGTTTGACTCATACCTACTCCGTGTCCATACCCTGTAACTTTAAAAGTAATATTATTCTCATCCATTGTTATTTCAAACTTTGCCGATTTTAGTCCAATCAGTGTTCTCATTTCAACACCTGACATATTTATATTTCCTACTTTTATAGTTTTTACTCTGCTTGACTCTGTATATTCAGTAATTTTGATGCAATTTTCATCATTAAAATCAATTGTAAAATCAGGATGTTTTTCTTTTATTTTGTTTATAAAATCTGCCTTTGAAATTGTGACTTGAGAGCTATATTGGTTATAAGCATCTTCACCAGCTGTTTGAACAGATTGCAGATATGGATAATTTGTGCCTCCCCATACATTTACAGGTGTTTCTGTTGTACCTCCACTATTTGAGTGAAAAAAAGCATCTATTACTTCTCCATTATATGTTATTATTTTTCCATTTGTTGAATCAACAGCATTTTCAATTTTCTTTAAATATTCCTCTCTTTTGTCTTCATCCCATTTAGCCATTCTGTCTTCTTTTGAAATCCATGCTTGGCAACAATTAGAACTATCACATAAATCTGCATTCTCGTGTTTATTGTTGTTATGCATTATTGTATAAATTGTATATGTTCTTGCAACAACAGCTTGAGCCTTCAATGCTTCCTCATTATAGCTTGCTGGCATTTCAGCAGCAACCACTCCTTTTATATAAGTATCAAGGGCAATTTCTTCAATTTCTCCTGTTTTAGTATGTAATAATTTTATTGTTTTATATTTCTGATAATCATATTTATTTTCAATTGTATCATTCTTCCCCTCGGGCACTTCTCCATTGGCAATTTTAAATGATCTTGTGAGTGCAATTGGCAGTGCAAATATAGCAAGAACAAAACATAAACAAATAAAAATAAAATTTTTCATTTAAACTTCCTAATATTTTTTAAGCCTCTCTAAGTTCTTCTTCTAGATTTTTCAAAATTTTCTTTTCAAGTCTAGAAACCTGTACTTGGCTTATTCCTATAATTTTAGCAACATTTTTTTGTGTTTGACATTTGTAGTATCTTAAGTAAATAATCTCCTTATCTCTTTTACTAAGCTTTTGTAAACTTTGTTTTAAGCTCAAGTTGTCTACAATATTTATTTCTTGATTATCATTGGTTTTAAATTTCTCTAAAACGCTTTGTTTATCATCATCAATTTTTCCCTCCAATGATTCAGGTGCATTGCTTGAATCTATTGCCATTATAATATTTTCCTCAGTTTCATTAAGTTTTTTTGCAAGTTCCTTAATGGTTATATTTTCATCTTTGCTTTTTTCTTCTTTAATTTTTGCTGCTAGATATTTTAAACTTCTGGAAACTTTTATTGGTCCATCATCTCGTAAAAATCTTCTAATCTCTCCAATAATATATGTTACAATAAATGTTGAAAACATAACATCATAAGAAAAATCAAATTTTTTTATAGCCTTAACCATACCCATTGCACCAATTTGATATATATCTTCCATTTCATACCCTCTATTTTCAAATCTTTTAGCAATGCTATAAATTAGTCCATAGTTTTCTTTAACAATTTCGTTCAAGGCTTGTTGATCTCCGTTTTGAGCTTCCAAGATTTTTTTCTTTAAGTTCTCATCCATTTATCTATCTATAATCAATTTAGTTTTGATTATGTCCTTGTATAAAAATATTTAGGTTTTTGAGGATTTCCTATAACCCTTATTAATTCTACTTATTTTTAGTACTTATCTATTACATCTTATGATTATTGTTACTCTAGTTGCTTTTTACTCTGATTACTTTTAGTTTTTATCTTTTAGTTTTTTATCTTTTGTATTGTTTAAATTTGCTTACTCTCAATGTTTATTTCATTTTTTTTATTTTCTTTTGATTTTATTTCTTTTCTCATTGTAACTTTTGTTCCTACTCCAAGTGTTGATTCCACTTTTAGCTCATCCATAAAGCTTTCCATAATTGTAAATCCCATACCAGACCTTTCTAAGTCCGGCTTAGATGTATAAAGAGGTTTTCTTGCTTCTTCAATATTTTCAATTCCTCTACCAAAATCTTCAATTTCAATTTCAACTTGATTTTTATATATTCTCGTTCTTACCTTAACAATCCCGCTTTCATCTTTAGAATATGCGTGAATTATGCTATTTGTAACCGCTTCCGATACTGCAGTTTTTATATCAGATAATTCATCAATTGTTGGATCAAGCTGGGAAACAAATGCTGCAACTGAAATTCTAGCAAACGCCTCATTGCAAGTTTTGCTTGAAAATTCAAGCTGCATTTCATTATCATATAATCCCTTCATTTTCATCCTCCTTTTTTATTATATTTTCATCTACTTCAATTATTCTTGAAACTCCACTCATATCTAAAATTCTTTTCATCAGATGGTTTACGTTTACTATTTTAAGTTCTCCGTCAATAAGCTTTATCAGCTTATATCTACCGTAAAATCATCCCTATCGCTGAACTGTCCATAAAAGAAATACAACCAAAATCAAATATAACTTCTCTTGGCAAATATTTTTCAATTTCATCATCAATTTTCCTCCTT
>CACXCH010000039.1 GCA_902766085.1 uncultured Eubacteriales bacterium | reverse complement strand
TATTAGCTGAAATTCCTTACGAACTAAATCTATACTTTCTTCAGTTTTCGTACAAGTTAGGGTTGACGTTTTTAAATTTAACTTTAAGTCTCCTACTTCTATAAAATCATTTATTTTTTGGCTCTCATCTACTCTTAGTTGCGCATTTACTCTTGCTACTAATTCGTCAATATGAAAAGGCTTTGTTAAATAATCATTTGCTCCTGTATTAAATCCTGTTAATTTATCTTCTATCATCGATTTGGCTGTGAGCATTATTACTTTAGAGTGAATTTTTTCTTTTCTTATTTCCTTTAGAATTTCAAAACCATTCTTCTCTGGTAACATTACATCTAGAATTATTAAATCATAAATATCTGTTAATGCATTATATTCGCCATCTTCTCCGTCATAGCTAACATCAACTTCGTACTTTTCTTTTTTTAATCTATCTTCAATTACATCGGCTATTTTTTCCTCATCTTCAACTATTAAAATTCTCATATTTCACCTACTTTTTCAAATTTATAATATATTAGAATTCAAACATTAATTAAACATTAAATTTTAGAACATTATAACATATTAATTTAGTTTAATAAATAGGTTCATTTAAGACTTTCCAGGAATTTTATTTAACACTTTTCAAGCATTTTAATTAACCTTTTTCAAGTAATTTGTTTAACACTTTTCAAGCATTTTAATTAACTTTTTTCAAGTAATTTGTTTAACACTTTTCATAATTTGTGTTTGTCAATTGTACTACGTCAGTAAAGTGAACACAAAAACTTCCATTTGTTATATTTAATCAATGGAAGTTTTTTATACTATTATTTCTTAGAATAATTTTGTTTTTATTTTTTTATAAATTTTACATAGTCGCATATTGCTTGGGCGACTTTTTCATTTCCCATTTTACAGTTTAAACATAAGTCATAATTTCTTCTATCTCCCCACTTTTGGTTTGATATTACTTCATAATAAGAAGCTCTTGCAGCATCTGATTTTTCTATATATTTTTCTGCATCTTCTTTGCTATCATTGTATATCTCTTGTATCTTTTTGATTCTATAATCTATTGGTGCATATAAAAATACTTTTACTACATTTTGATTATCTTGTAAAATATATCCTGATGCTCTTCCTACTATAACACAGCTTTTTTGCTCGGCAATCTTTTTTATTAATTCAGTTTGTTTGATAATAGCATCTTTTTTCGCATCTAATGATAAGTAATATTTGTATAAAACATCGGTGTCATCTGCATTTGATACCATATTGTTTTCTATAGCATATTGTTTCATTTCTTCCTTATCATAAAATGCTATTCCCAACTTTTTTGCAACCAATCTGCCTATTTCTTTTCCATTGCTTCCGTGTTCTCTTGAAATTGTAATTATTAAATTGTTTGTTTTCATGTTATCTTTTAGTGTTTCGATTTTTTCTTTATATGACTTTCTTAATATAAATACTGAAATTATTGATGTTAAAATCTCTGCTATTGGAAATGTCCACCATACAACATTTGAAACATTGTCTGATAATGTAAATAAATACGCAATTGGAAATACGAAAATTACTAATCTTAATAGCGATATTATTAGTGGCCTTATTGCAAAGCGAAGTGATTGTAGTACGCCTTGAATTGCAACTGATATTCCCATAAAAACATATCCAATACTAGCTATTCTTAACGCTTTTGCACAAATTTCTATTATTTCTGTTGTAGTTCCTCCGGATAGTCCAAATAGACATGATATTGGTTTTGCAAACACTTCAAATAGTATTGAAATAATTAATGTTACTATAATTGAGTCTATTATTCCATATTTAATACAGTCATCACATCTCTTTTTGTCTTGCATTCCGTAGTTAAATGACAATATTGATATTATTGTGTTTGATAATCCAAATGCTGAGAATAATGCTACTTGCTGAATTTTATAGTAAATTCCAAATGAACCTACAAGTATTGTTGGATCTGCTTTTGCATTTCCAAGTATTGCATTCATACCTGCCATCATTACTGATAATAATGCTTGCATTATTGCTGCTGATAACCCTATTTTGTAAATTCCTTTTATAATTTCTGCATTTGGCTTTAAATATTTTAAATTTCCATTTATTTCTTTGTTTTTTGTATAGTGGAAAATCATTCCTATTATTAGTGATAAGAATTGTCCTATTACTGTTGCTATTGCTGCTCCAGCAACTCCCATATTTAATGGAAATATAAATACATAGTCAAGTATAATGTTGGCAACTGCTCCTGATATTTGAGCTATTGTTGATAACATTGTCATACCTGTTGATTGTAATAGTCTTTCAAATACTGCAAAACCTATGGCGCCGTAAGAAAATATTGTACAAATTCTAAGGTATGTTGTTCCCATTTCTATTACTTCACTATTTCCTCCTGCAAATAGTGATATGAACCATCTTGTTCCAAATAGTCCAAATAGTAAAAAGACTATATAAATGCAAATACTTAAAAATATTCCGTTTCCGGCTACTTTATTTACCTTTTCATAATCTTTTTCACCAAGACTTTTTGAAAGTAATGCATTTAATCCAACTCCTGTTCCAACTCCTACTGCAATAATTAAAATTTGTATTGGAAATGCTATTGTTAAAGCTTGGTTGGCTAATGCTCCAACTCCTTCAATATTTGTTACAAATACACTGTCTACTACATTGTAAAGAGCTTGTAATACCATTGATATAATCATTGGTAATCCCATTTTCCAGAATAATTTTTTCATTGGTGCTTCCGCCATTTTGTTTTTGTTTGTTTGCTCCATTTTTTTAATTGCCTCCTTTTTTATATTTTAAACAACAAAAAACGAAAGCGTAAATCTCAACTGGACTTACGCTTTCGCTACTCATTGATTATTTATACATTTTTTATTTTACATTAATTTTACAGAATTGTCAAAGGTATTTATAAAAAATATATGTCAATATTTTTCGGTGAAAAGTTTAAAATATTGATATAATATTTAAAATTTTGGTGTGCCATGAGGGACTCGAACCCCCCTCGTAGGTTTAGGAAACCTATGCTCTATCCAGATGAGCTAATGGCACATATAAAATTAAATCTATTAAAAATTTTGTTTTACTACAACTTATAATATTTCAAATTAAAAGCTCTCCTTTTTTAGAAAAATACTTTTGAATTAACATTTTAAAACTTCTGTATTTTTCTAAAAAAGGTATTGTTTATTTTATTCAGCAAGCTTTTTTATTGCTTCCACTAGATTTTCAAATTTTTTATTTGCGTCTTCTTGGCTTGTTCCTTTTACTCCCATGTAAAATTTGATTTTAGGTTCTGTTCCAGAAGGTCTAACACAGCACCAGTTGTTGTCCTCAAGGTCATAGTATAAAACATTTGATGTTGGCAGATCCGTTTTTGAAATTGTCCCATCTGCCCTTTTTATGATATGTTCTTTATAATCTCTAAATTCTACAACTTTTAATCCTGCAATTTCTGTTGGAGTAGATGAACGCATTTTAGTCATTTTGTCCTGAATTTGTTTAGCACCATCAGCTCCTTTAAGGACAATAGCAATTTGCCCTTCTTTATAATAACCATACTTCTCATATATTTTATTCATTTGTTGCCATAATGTCAAGCCCTTAGACTTATAATAAGCTGCAGCCTCACAAGCACACATTACAGCAGAAATTCCATCCTTATCTCTTGCATGAGGGCTGATTATGCAGCCATAGCTTTCCTCAAATCCGAATTGAAAACTATATTGGTTATCATTTTCTTCAAATTCTCTAATTTTTTTGCCAATCCATTTAAATCCTGTCAAAGTCTCAAACTCGGCTATTCCATAATAATTAGCAATTGCTTTTGCCATATTAGTTGAAACAATTGTTGTAATTACACAAGCATTTTTAGGAAGTAATCCTTTTTCTTTTTTTTGCGATAACTCATATTCAAGTAATAAAACTGATGACATATTTCCTGTATACGGAATATATTCTCCATTATCACCTTTTGAATAAATACCTACTCTATCAGCATCAGGGTCATTTGCAAGGACTATATCAGCATCAACTTTTTTTGCCAAGTCTAATGCAAGTTTAAAAGCATTTTTATCTTCAGGATTTGGATATTCAACGGTAGGGAAATCTCCATCAGGCATTTCCTGTTCTTTAACAATATATAAATTTTTAAAACCAAGTTCTGTTAAAATTCTCTTAACAAGTTTTCCACCGGTACCATGCAAAGGAGTATAAACAATTTTTATATTATCAGCTTGTTCTTTAATTACATCAGGATTTAGAACGAGAGACTCTAGTTTATTAACGAATTTATCATCAATTTCTTTGCCAACAATATTGTACAAGCCTTTTTCTTTTGCTAAATTTTCATCCATAGTCTTTATATCAGAAAACTTAGTATTATTAACCTCAGAAATAATATCCTTGTCTCTAGGTGGAACAATTTGAGCCCCATCATTCCAATAAACTTTATACCCATTGTATTCTGGAGGGTTATGACTTGCTGTAATCATAATTCCAGCGGTGCATTTAAGTTCTCTAACTGAGAACGAAAGCTCTGGCACTGGCCTTAAAGACTCAAATATATAGGTTTTAATACCATTTGCATTTAGACAAAGCGCTGTCTCACGACTAAACTCCTTTGATAAATGTCTAGAATCATAGGAAATAACTACTCCGTCATTTTGCAAGCCATTTTTAACGATATAATTTGCAAGACCTTGTGTAGCTCTGCCGACAGTATATTTATTCATTCTATTTGTGCCAGCTCCCATAACACCTCTAAGACCCGCTGTTCCAAATTCAAGATCTTTATAAAATCTATCCTTAATTTCACTATCATTATCACTAATTGATCTTAATTCAGCCTTTGTTTCATCATCAATTACAGGATCATTTAACCATGAATTATATTTCTTTAAATAGTCATCCATAAATTAGTCTCCTTTCACCTAGACTAATTTATCACATTTTTACATTTTATACAAGACACATTTTATAATTATTTTATATAAATGTTACTGGTTAATAGTTATTAAACCGAAAAATAGAAAAGTATAATATTTAATAGGCGAGTAAGACGCGCCTTCAGCGACCAACTGGAGCGTAAGCGAAAGGCGAAATTTTTGAACGTTCCTTAGAAAGTGCAAACAAAAATTATTTATAATTTTTGTTTGTCACATCATCTGGAGGAGTTCAAAACAGCAAGTCTACGAGCCATTAAATATTATGCTTTGCAGCACTCTAAATTTATAAGCCATTAACCTGTAACTGCTTGGTTGCACTCTAAATTAATAAACCATTAACATGTAGTATTATACCTAGTTAATGGTTTATAATTTTTCTATTCTTCGTTGCCCTTTAGTTTTTCGGCTGTATCTGCAGCTATTAGATTGTCAATCATTTCGTCTAAATCTCCATTTAGAAAATTTTCCATTTGATAAATACTCATACCAATTCTATGGTCTGTAATTCTTCCTTGTGGGTAATTATATGTTCTTATTTTCTCGCTTCTATCTGCATTTCCAATTTGACTTCTACGCTCGTTTTTTATTTTGCTATCTCTTTCTTCTTTTTCTTTTTGATAAAGGCGTGATTGCAAAAGCTTCATTGCATAATCTCTATTTTGGAATTGTGAACGTTCTGTTTGGCACTCGGCAACCATTCCTGTTGGAATATGAATTAATCTAACTGCAGATGAGGTTTTATTAATATGCTGTCCACCTGCTCCTGAAGATCTAAATACTTCCATTTTAATATCTTCCGGATTTATTTTTATTTCAATATCTCCTACTTCAGGTAATACTGATACAGAAGCTGTTGATGTATGAATACGTCCACTTGCCTCTGTTTCTGGAACTCTTTGTACTCTATGAACACCGCTCTCGAACTTAAGTCTGCTATATGCTCCTTTGCCTTTAATCATAAATGATATTTCCTTGTATCCACCCAATTCCGTAGCATTTTCATTTAACACTTCAAGTTTCCAATGCTTTCTATCACAATACATTGAATACATTCTAAACAACGTGCCTGCAAATAATGCCGCTTCTTCTCCACCTGCTCCAGCTCTAATTTCACATATTACGTTTTTATCATCATCAGGATCCTTAGGAATTAATAAAATCTTTAATTCCTCCTCAATCTGAGGAAGCTTTTCTTTGGCCTCTTTCATTTCTTCTTCAGCTAATTCTTTCATCTCAGGGTCTTTAACTAATTCCTTTGATTCTTCCAAATCCTGCTTTACCTTTTTGTATTCTCTATATTTCTCTACTATAGGTTCTAGTGAAGAATGCTCTTTCATCATCTTTTTCCATTCATCCTGTTTAGCAATAATATCAGGATCAGAAATTTGTTTTGTAAGGTCTTCATATTTCTTTTCAATTTCATCTAAGTTATCAAACATTATTATCTCCTTTTCAATGCGATACTATTATACAATGTTTTTGCAGCAATTGCAAGTAAAACATTAATTGCTTCTCGTTACAAGGTTACAGGTTAAAGTCAATTATGGCTTATTATGTATTAAGTTCAATAAATCTAAATGGTAGGTTATTGCTTTTTAATATATTGTATTCTCTATTTGTACACGTAAGTATAATAACTTGGTTATTTATTTCTGATAAAAATTTTAAAGTGTTTGTTAGGCGATTGTCGTCAAAATAGGCAAATGCTTCATCTAGTATAATTGGCATTTTTTCGTTCGATATTTCATTTAGCATTGAAAGTCTTAATGCTAGGTAGATTTCCTCTATTGTTCCTAAGCTTAGCTTTTCTATTGGCACATACTCTCCACTGTTTAGTTTTATCATTATTCCGTCTTTTACAATTACCTCACTATAGTTATTATCTGAAAACCTTTTTACATTTTTATTTAGTTCTTTTGTAAATTTTGGAATAATACTGTTTTTCATTTCTTCATAAGATTTTTCCATTATGCTACTTGTAAGTTCATAAATTTTCTTTCTTTGCTCTAATTGACTTAATTTTCTTTGTTCTATATCAAGTTTTTCCTCTAGCTCAATTAATTTGTCAAGTTTGGGCTCAATATTACTTTTGTCTAATTCAATTTTATGTAGTTCAAGTTTTAAATTATTAATGTTTTCTTTATTATCTTCTATTATTTGGTATATTTCTTTGTTAAACAACTCATTTATATTGTTTCCATATTTAGCTACTAATTCGTGTTTTATTTTTTCATTTTTTGCTAAAAGTTCATCCTTCATTTTGTTTACCTCAAGTTTTAGCTCATTATTGCCATCTTTTAACACTTTTATTTCATTGTCCGAGTTTTCGTGTTCAACTTTTTTATTGCTAAATTTTAAAATAATAAAATATGCAGGAATTAGTAAAATAAATATTACATTTATTATTCTGTTTTTTATCATTAGTAAAGAGAAAATATTTATAATGATTAAAATTGAAAGAATTACTAAACTAATCTTATTTTTGTTTTTATTTTGATCTTTTATGTGTTTTAGATTCTGCTCTTTATAATTTTCTAACTTTTTTATTTTTTCAGTATTTTCGTCAATTATTTTATTCTTTATTTTAATTTTTTCGTTTTCTTTTTCATCATCTTCTATCGCAATTTTTATTTGTTCATAAATATTTTTGTTTTCAAGTTCTTCATTAAGTTCTTTTTCAATTTCTTTTTTTCTATTTTGAAAATAATATTTTTTATCCTCATATTGTTTTATTTCGTTTATTTCTTGCGAATAATTTTCTATATTCTCTGTTACTTTATTAATTGGCCTTTCTGAACTTCTTTCAGTTCCAATTTCCTCTAAAAACATTTTGTCAAGCTTAGCTTTTGCCTTTTTATAAGATGTTTCTTCTTCTCCGGTTTCAGAAATGTTTATAATTTTTTGTAATAATGTATTTTGCGTATTAGTATCAAGTTCGATTGAGTTTTGCTCTGTAATTAAAGTTGATTTTATTACATCTCTTGTTACTCCAGTTTGTTCAGTGAAGAAGCAATTTCCATCTTTCTTATCAATTTTAAAATTATTAGCAATATCATTATTATTTTCATCATATATTTTTGGATTCTTTTTTTCAAAATCCCTAAAAACATAAAACTTCTTGCCATTGTCAAGTGTATAGTCAATATTCCCGGAAAAATCACCATTTTTCCAAGGTTTATACTGCTCATAATCAGAAAAATCCTTTTTATTCTTATTTTTTGAAACTCCATAGAACATACTTTGAATAAAATTTAGCAGTGTTGATTTTCCTGCTTCATTTTTTCCATAAATAACATTGATTTTATCAAGAGCAATTTCTTTGTTTTCAAGTTTTCCATATTGATTTATTTTTAAATTATTAATTTTCATATATAGCCTTTCTGTTTTGTAAAAATTAAAGTTTATTCATTATTGTCCTCTCTAATTCTAGTATGTCGTCATATTCTTTCTTTGTTATTTCATTTTGTTCTAGTTTTTCCTTTAAGTTCTTAACAAATATTCCATACAAAGAGTTCTCATTTATTTCATCCTCTTGTATAGGAACTTTAGTTTCATCTTTAACTTTAATTATATTTTTGGGTATTAGTTTTAAATCAATTTCGATTTTAAACTTTCTCTCTCCAGTTAGCTTAATTTCATATAAAATATCTTCAGCTTCAAATGTACATAGCTTTTCAATTAATTCTTCATTTGATAAAATGCTTGTTACATCAAAATCTTTTATTATAAATTCTTTATCATCTACTTTTATAAATTTTTTTGATAGATTATTTGAATCTATCATTCCATATATAAAACCATGTTCTCCCGGCTCATCAAATCCAAGTGAAATAAGCGAACCTGGATAATAGTCATCCCTTTTATGAATATGTCCTAAATTAATAACATCAAAATTGTTTTTAAGTAAATTTATATTTATTGGGTTATATGCAGATTTATTATAAATATCTCCGTGTGATAAAAAAACGTTAATCTTATTTTTGTTTTTAATTTTTAATTCTTCAAGCTGGTTTTCATTCATTTCAAAATTATTAAATCCGTACCCATATATATCACAATCTTCGTTTTCCACAATTTCTAGTCTATTTGTGAATATTTTTACATTGTCATTAAATTTATATGTTTCATAATATGAGTTTTTTATCCTTGGATCGTGGTTTCCGGGAACAATATAAATTTTTGTATTATTAATCGTTTTAAATAACTCGTTTATATATTCAATCGTAGATTCTTGAACGTATTCTTGTTCATATAAATCTCCAGCAATAAACAAGTATTCAACATTGTTATTCTTAACAAAGTCAATTACTTTTTTGAAGGCTCTTCTCTGATCTAGCCTCCTTGCTTTTCCCAAATCAGCCCTATCTGAAATTCCTCTAAAAGGTATATCAAAGTGTATATCTGCAACATTTACAAAATCCATAACTTCCTCCAAAATTATATTATCACATCAAATATCAATTTTCAACAGATGCAAAAAAATTGTCTCATATCAACTTGTTACGGCTTTAGTGGCAAGCATTTGCAATGCTCTAAATTAAAATATTTCTACTTAGCTGTAACATTAATTAAATATGAGACAATTTTCTACATTTTTCCAAATAGCTCATCAAATTTAGCTTCTAATTCTTTTTCTAAATCAATTTCATCTTCGTCCATTTCATAGGCTGGTTTATCATCTTTTTTATTTTGTTCTTCTTTTGCATTATTTTCTTGTTTTGGCTCATTGTTTTGATTACTTGGTCTTTGCATCATACTTGATGTTATAACCTCATCACCAGAAATTGCATAATTATTATTAGGTAGTTGTTCAGCCTTTAGCTCTTCTTTTTGTTTTTCTTCCTGTGGTCTTGCTTCATCAAAAAGAGAATCCAAGCTTTGTATTTCCTCTTTTTCTGTTTTGTTTTCTTGATATGGATTATATGGATTAAATTTTCTCCATTCTCCTCTTGATCCAGCATCATAATTATTATGGTCTAATCTATGTGAGTTTAAATCAGTTGATATTTTTTTATCTAGATACCAAAAATGCTTTTTTGCCTTTATTGGTTTTAATCCTTTTTCAAATATAATACATTCATCTGTTGGTAATCTTCTAAGTTCATCAGGTGTCATTAATGCTCTTGCCATTATTTGCTTTGAATCACTTGTTCCTGTTTTCATTGAGTGACTATCACGATTTATTGACTTACTATCATGTGATATTGTTTTTTCACCAAGCTCTTTTGAAAAATATTCAACAGTTGCGTAAGAGTTGCTTCCAAGAAATACGTGTGTGTCGCAGTTTCCTATGATTGTTTCATAAGATTTTTCATATATACTTTTTAATTGGTCTAAGTTTTGCAATATGACACTAAATGAAATTCCCCTACTTCTACTTGTTGATATTTTTTTATCAAAATCTGGAATTTGTCCAATATTTGCAAACTCATCTAGTATGAAAAATGTTGGTACAGGTAATTTTCCTCCATTTTTATCAGCAAAATCATACAAGTGTTGAATCATTTGTGAGAAGAATATTGTTAATAAAAAGTCATAAGCAGAATGTGTATCAGATGATATAACATATAATGCTGTTTTCTTTCTTCCAATATCTTCAAAATTTATTGTATTTGTTGACGTTAAACTTGCAATTTCCTCCGAATCAAATTTACCAAGTGATGATTGAAGTGATGCTAATATTGAACTATATGTTTTTTCAGATCCTGCTGAAACTTCAACACTTTGGAAATTCATTCTTGCAGGATGTTCTGGTGGCAATTGATGTATTAAATCGGCTAATGTATTTGTATCACCATTATTACTTGCAGCTCTTACCATTTCTGCGCAACTTGCAAGGTTTTGTTCTTCTAATGGTCTTGCAGCTAAAAGGTAATAAATTAATGCTTTTAGTAAAAACTCTGACATATTGTCCCAAAACGGATCATCTGAACCTTCCTTTTTTTGTCCTTTTACAATGGTTGATGCAATAATATCAACATCCATTTCTGATTGAATTTGAAACAATGGGTTATATCCATCACTGCTTTCAGGATTAACCAGATTTAAAACCTTTATGTCATACCCTTGTGACTTTAGATACCCTGCAGTTGTATCATATAATTCTCCCTTTGGATCTGTGAAAACGTAAGAGCCTAAACATTGGTGTGCATTAGGATCCGAATAAGCGCTTGATTTACCAGAGCCTGAGCCTCCGACGATTAATACATTTATATTGCCAATCTTGTCAAGTGGTAAGTAATTATCTGTAGCAAGCATTAGTCCATTTCTTTCGCTCAAAATCCTATATTGTTCTCCATCTTTTGCCCAGTCACTTGACCCATGTTCTATTTTGTCAAACTCGGATTTTTTTCTTCCTTTGTATTGACCAATTGCTCCGAAGATTATAACAATTATTAGTGAAATTAAGCTTCCCTTTGCAAATTCTTGAAATACACCTTCTTCAAAAGCGTGAGTTATTGAATTAAAGCTCATAAAATTTGCAACAAAATTTTCTGTAAAAATTGTTATATTCAGTTTTCCATTAACAACACTTCTAGTATGCGAATAAGCTATTGGCGCAATTAAAAAAACGTCAATAGCTATCCACACTATTATACAACCTATAATTAAGGCTTTATTTTTTCTTAAAAAAATTTTAAATTTACTTTCCATTCCTCTTTTGTCCTTTTTAGAAATTAATATTAATGTTATATAATATAATTTTGCATAATCTAAAAAATCTATCTACTATTCAGCTTTATCTCTAATATTACTACGTCCTGCAGGTCTTCTTGGTGAGATATTAGAATTACCTTGTTGACGCTCTGAATTTCTTCTTCTTGCAGATTCTGTAAGTCTTACCCTTCCTTTTGCTTCCAATTTTCTTATTAGTGGTATATTTTGTGGATCTTTTGCATCAATTTCATCTGCATTAATCTCCATTATTCCAACTCCAATTTGATTGTTTTCACCATCTAATAATTGAGATTTTTGATCATCTAAAAGCTCCTTGCCATTATAGGCTTGAACCAGCATTTTAAACTTTCCCTTTTCATTTTGTCCATTAGTAGATATTGTCATAAACTCTATGTCTTTGTTCTCCAACTTTGAATCCTCCTAGTTATTTTGGTCTCCTATTTCAAATGCGAAATAAGATTTGTATGGTTTTAGTTTACACTTACCCTTTACTTCATCTGTTTTTTCATCAAGATAAAGCATAGGTTTTACTTCTTCTGTGGTTTCAGGATCAATAATTGTTATTGGTCTTTTTAAGTTTGGTGTATACTTGAAACTCTTGTATTCTGTAGGAGTTTCAGAATATATTGTGTCAAATTTTATTGGCACTGGTGATTTTGTTATTTTGACTTTATCATCTTTAAGTTTGCCAGTGTTTACAACAACTTTGTCATTAGTAAAAGATAAAAATACTAAGTCCTCTCCTTCTGGTTCAGGATAGTCTACATAAAATGTTTTTTTTGTACCATTTTGGTTTATTTCTTCTGAAGAAAGTAATCTTTCTGCGGTGTACTTTGGATATTGATTTTGTAATTCTTTCGCTGTCCTGTTGATTCTATAAATAACGGTGTTTACACCGTTTGGATCATTAATACTGAAATATTTTCCATTAAAACTTTCAGCCATATTAGCACCTCTTTCCTTTATTCTTTAGGTAACTAAGCAAGTTTATTATATCATAAAAGTGATAAGCTTGTCAACGATTATGTTAACTTT
>CACXCH010000038.1 GCA_902766085.1 uncultured Eubacteriales bacterium | reverse complement strand
TTTGAAGTATCAATACTTGGTGCTCTATTATATTCTGTGTCATTAACCTTGCTTATATATTTTCTTAATGCCAAGTCAAAGTATTTTTCTTGTAATGTCAAATTTTCAAAGTCATCGTCATCTTCATAACCTTTTCCTTGTGTTGATGTTCCAGGATTGTAATTTTCTTTTTGATTATCAGTTAGGTTCTTTGGAGTCGAATCTCTATCTGCCTTGTTTTCACTATTTGTTGTTCCAGTTATTTCCGCTATATTTTTTAAGTTAGTGCTTGTTGATGTAGCTGTTACCTCGCATTCTATTTGAACATCCGCATAGCTTATTGAGTATTGATTATTGCTTGGAGTTTTGTTAAATGCTGCAATATTCTTCCCAGCAAGGTATGATGTTGTAACTACTTTTCCTGTTGAATCAGCACTCCATCCATATTGAGTATTTATTGAGCTATTTTCTGTAAGCTTTAGTCCTTCAGGTAAATAGTCAGTTATTTCTGTTGCTTGTCCATCAATATCTCCTTCATTGTAAACTCTAATTGTGTATACTACTTTGCTTCCATTTGAAACGGTTAAAGCATTTTTAGGATGTTGTTTATATGTTGTTGTTCCATTATCAAGTGCACTGCTTGAAGTTCCATTTGCTAAAGCTTTTAAATTATCTTGTGTTATTTGTGGCTCTCTTGATGTTGCTGGAGCAACTCCATCAATTGAAACTATAAATTTTCTTAGAGCTAAATCAAAGTATGTGTTATCTTCTGGTACTGGGTTAATTATTAAATCCTCAAAATCATCATCATCTTCATAGCCTTTTCCACTTGAAGAACCATTACTTACTGTTCCTGGTGCATAGTTACTTTTTTGAGTGTCAGTTAAATTATTTGGAGTTGAATCTCTGTCAGCATAATTAAAGTCATTTGTTGCTTTAGTTATTTCAGCGACATTCTTTAAATATACATCTAATTCATCCTCTTTAGCTGTTACTGTACATTCAATCTGTACATCAGCATAGCTTATTGAATATTGTCCATCTGATGGTGAACTATTAAATGCTGTTAAATTTGTATTTGCTAAATATGTTGTTTTTATTATTTTTCCTGTTGAATCTGCGCTCCATCCATATTGAGTGTTTATTGAGCTATTTGAAGTTAAGGTTAGTCCAGTTGGTAAGTAATCAGTAATTTCTGTTGCTTTTCCATCTACTTCGCCTTCATTGTATATTCTAATTGTATATACTACTTTGCTTCCAGTTTTTACAGTTAAAGCATTTTTAGGATGTTGTTTATATGTTGTTGTTCCATTATCAAGCGCACTGCTTGAAGTTCCATTTGCTAGAGCTTTTAAATTATCCTGAGTAATTTGTGGCTCTCTTGATGTTGCTGGAGCAACTCCATCGATTGAAACTATAAATTTTCTAAGTGCTAAGTCAAATGTTTTTGGTGAGTTCTTTATTGTTACAATAGCTGTGTTATTGCTAAATCCTACTTGTACATTTGAATTTGATGTTGCAAGTGAAGCCGCTGTTCCAATAAATGACCCATTCTGTAGAGCCTTTGTTACTTGTATTTGAATAGACCCTGATATTAATTTTTTATATCCTGAAGGTGCTTCTTCCTCTTCTATTGTTATTGTATCTGTTCCTGATTGTGTAATTGCAATACTTGGAATAGAAATTTGTCCATTTGAATCTGTTGTGTATTCAGCACTTGTTCCATCTGCTAATGTAACCTTAAATTTTGCTCCACTAAGTTTTGTGTTTCCTGTTGCATCAGTTTTAATAAGTTGTATATTATATGATCCTGTAGGCTTTGGAGCATTTTTAGTATCTGATGCACTATATGTTTTTGTTGATTTTGAAATTACAACTACTGGCTGATTTGAGCTTACTGTACTTGCTGCAGTTGACCAGTATGTTAGGTCAGTTGTTGAATAATTGCTTGAAACACTTACTCCTATGTCATAAGCATTTTCTTCAACAGGCATTACAATATAAAAATTACTTCCTATTGAATTTTTTAACTTTTCTGATGTACTAGATCCTGAAATTTGTGTTGATTTATCAGATCCAACAATTGTAGCATTTGATACTGTAGAGCCTGCCTTTGTTATTGTTCCAGTAAAATTTGTATAATTTGTTCCAGACGCTGTAATTTTGTAAGGTCCTACAATATAGTTACTACCTGATTTCTCTATAGTTGCACTTGATTTATCAAATGATATAGGTGAACTTGAAGAATTGGTTTGATATGTGTATCCTGCACTTACTGCCGATGCTGCACCATCAACATAATAGTCATATACTGTTGTAAATGGACTATCATCAAAGTTTTGTCCTTCACCTTTATACATATTTTCTAGTTCGGTTTGGCTACCTGTTGCAGATGAAGCATACCAAAATAATGCATCCTTTAATGGTTGATAAACCTGATCAGATGATGATGTACTATTTGCATAATACCAAATTGCAGCTTGTTGAATTACTTCAATAATATCATTTACTTGGCTTGTACTATCTAAATACTCCAAAAAGTCATCATCTGATAGACCTGTAGCACTATATAACTCCGATTTTGATACAGAAGGCATACTAATATTGTCAAGTATCCATACTATTTCATTATATGTTGTACTATTTGTTGGTAACTGATTTCTATATGTTGTAGAACTATTTACAAAATCAGAACTTTTCATATCAAAGTATTGTGTATATTCAATTGGCCCTGTTACAGTTCCACTATCAGATCCAAATCCAACACCATCTTTTAAACAATAAATTGCTGTTCCTGATTCTGTTGTATCAACCGTTCCTGCTGAATTCGTTTTTATTATTTTAATTACTGGCTTTGTATTTCCACCATTTACAGAAACAAAATAGTACCCTGTTGGTCTTCCTATTGACTTGTTATACAAGCTAAAATATGTTGAACCTGTTGATGCTAGACTTTTGCTCCCCATAGATAATACTAGTAAAAGAATAAATAATGCAAAAAAACATAACTTATTAATCTTTTTCATTTTTTATCTCCATTTATTTTATTTTCTTCATTTTCTTGCCATATTATACGGCTATCTTCTCTTTAGTAGTTATATAATATATGTTTTACTATAAAATTACTTTTTTTGTTTAGCATTCAAAAGTAATAATAATACTACGCAATCTATTACTATTTTATTATAGCAAGTTTTTCTCTAAAAATCAATATTTTTCATAATTTTTTTTAATTTCTATTGACATTAATTAGTATTTTTGATAATATAATGTTGTTCTTTTATGCGGGAGTAGCTCAGTTGATAGAGCGCTGCCTTGCCAAGGCAGAGGTCACGGGTTTGAGCCCCGCTTCCCGCTCCACATAAATCCTAATAATTCTTTTAGGATTTTTATTTTTGAATTAGATAAATTTACTTTTTTTGTAATATTTAATTTGTTTTTTCATAATATATATTAGATGTAAATTTATTTTTAATAATAATATTATTATATAAGAGATCTGCATTTATTTATATGTATTAAATATGGCGCCATAGCCAAGTGGTAAGGCAGAGGTCTGCAAAACCTTTATCCTCAGTCCGATTCTGAGTGGCGCCTCCAATAACATATTTTAGTTGTTATCATAAAAGACATATAGCATAGCTATATGTCTTTTTTTCAAATATTAGAAACTGCTATTGTTGCTATAATAATCTTTTAGTTTGTCCTCTACCTTTTCATTTTCTTCTTCATTACTATCTAAATATAGGTTTTCTTTTTCCTTTTTAAGAGCCTCCACTTCTCTTTGTAAAGAAGCGATTTGTGCCTCTTTTTCGGCAATAATCTTGTCAATTTTTTGTTGATTAGCAATTCTATCATCACTAATTAATCTATCTCTTGTAGAAGCATATTTTAGGTGGAAATACGTACCAATTTTTGAGTCAAAAAACTTTTTATAAATACCGTCACTATCTTCACGCACTTCTCCAATATAATTTCCACATTTTACGTCAGGTTCTTCTTGCATACCCCTTGCTAAATATTTGCTAACTCTATCCTCATCAAGTAATGCGGTCATCAATGCCTTATAATAGAACTTTTCTCCATTATTAATTTTGTCAATGTCAAGCCCTATTATTACTTTTTTATATTCACCTTTTCTTCCAAAATCATCAGATTCATTATTTGATATATTTACATCATCCTTTCCATAATACGAAACTCTGCAATTATAAATATTATCTCTAAAAGGATTTTCTTCCTTAGAATCAATAATAAGCCTAGTTGTATCGTATAATTGATGAACAGGTGGATTTTCCGTATAATCAATTTGAATTTTATCCTCGTCATTATATTTAACATTACATACATCACTTATTGTATTTTCAGCGTCATCATTCTCTTTTTTCTTACCAAATAAAGACATAACATTTTCCTCGCGTAATATGTTTATAAACATATTCTTTCCTTTTTTCTTTATAATACCATTTCAAATAAAAAAATACAAGCTTACTAGCCATTAAATATTATGCTTTCCAGCTTTCTTGTTCTTAAAACCATTAATCTGTAACATTGTTATTGCTTGCATTTACTTTTTGTAACATATTTTTATATTTATTTCATAAGTTTAACTGAGGTGA
>CACXCH010000037.1 GCA_902766085.1 uncultured Eubacteriales bacterium | reverse complement strand
TGTTTCGACTGTATATGTTTCTTCAGCTCCTGCAAATTTTTCTGTTTCAGTTTTTCTTCCTTTTATAACTGGTATTGCAAGCAAATTTTCAATAACATCAGCATACACATTAAGCATTTGCATTGTTCTTTCTCTTGCCTCTTTTTCTGTTTCATGAATTGTGTGTCCTTCTTGCCATAAAAATTCTCTGCTCCTTAAAAATGGCTTTGTTTCTTTTTCCCATCTTAAAACACTACACCACTGATTATAAAGAAATGGTAAATCTCTCCATGAACTTAACCATTTTGAATACATTGTTGATATAATTGTCTCAGAGGTTGGTCTTAAACATAGCCTTTCATCTAAATCTTGCCCACCAGCATTTGTAACCCATGCAACTTCTGGAGCAAAACCTTTAACATGATCCTTCTCTTTTTGTAATAAACTTTCAGGTATTAGTTCTGGAAAATATACATTTTGGATGCCTGTTTCTTTAAATTTTTTATCAGTATAATCTTTGATATTTTCCCAAATTGCATATCCATAGGGTCTAATTGCAATGCATCCTTTTGTTGCTGTATAGTCAGCAAGCTCAGCCTTTATTACAATATCAGTATACCATTTTGCAAAATCATCATCTATGTTTGTAATTTCTTTAACAAATTCATCTTTATTCATTGCTTTTTTTATAATCAATTATATAGAAAAAATCTACTTTTTGATTAATCCCTTTCTCCTTAAAAATCTTCTTAAATATAGTATCACAGATTTTCTTTACAGTCAATTAATAATTGTTTATTTTTTTGACACCGTAAAAAAATTGTAGTTTTTTTAGCATTTTTAAGTCACTGTCTAAAAAAAGGATCAAAGTTTCTTTCTGAACTATTTTAAAATTTGTAACTTCATTACAATTATATTTGACTTCCCTATAATATAAAATAGAGTATTTAACATTTGTAAATACTCTATTTTATTCTAATTATTAATAAATTTAAAAATCTTTTTAATATAGCAATTTTAATCTTCATTTACTCTTGCAAAAAAACGTATTGACCATAACCCAGCTATTCCAACCAATGTATATATAATTCTTGATATAGCTGACATAGCTCCAAATAGCGTTGCTACAAGGTCAAAGTTAAATAATCCAATCAATCCCCAATTTATTGCACCAACTATTACCAGTATTAATGCAATTATATCTATTGTTTTCATCATTACTCCTTTCCACAAATATATCTATAAAAAACAACTATTTTTGTTAAGTACAATTTTCGTAATTCTTATATTATTTTTAGATATATTAGTTTTTCTTTCTTATTTTGTGTATTTTTTTTAATTTTATTCCACCTTATGCTTGTTTAAGATACTCGGAGCAATAATTTTATAATTATTTTCATAAAAAATTTTATTTTTTCATTAAACAAAAATTCTTGGAACTCTATTTGATATTGTACTTAAAATTTCATAATTTATAGTATTGCATTCATTTGCAATATCGTCAAGCGTACGAATTTCATTATCCCATATGTATACATCAGTTCCAACTTTTACATTTTTTATATTTGTTACATCCACCATACAGCTATCCATGCATACACTTCCTAATATTCGAGCTTTTTGGTTATTGATTACAACTGTACCTTTATTTGATAAATCTCTTCTTAAGCCATCAGCATATCCTATTGGAATTGTTGCAATTTTCATATTACCTTCTGTTATAAATTTTCTTGAATAACTTATAGAAGTGTTTTTTTCTACATCTTTTATAAATGTAACTTTAGTTTTTAGTTTGCAAATTGGTTTCACATCTATTTTTTTCTTTGCGCCTTCAAATGGTTCATAGCCATACATTATTATTCCAGGTCTAACCGTATTTGATACATTATCATTATAATTTATAAGTCCATTTGATGCTGATGAATGAATATATTTTATTGTATCAAAATTATCTGTAACAATTTTTACAGCTTCTCTAAACGTTTTTAGTTGCATATTTGTATAATCCTCATCAAAGTCGGCAGAAGATAAATGTGTATAGCATCCTTCAACTATTATATTTGATTTTTGCTTAATTTTATCTATATATTTTTTTAAATTTTCTATTTTTACACCAGTTCTGTTCATTCCTGTTTCAATTTCTATATGAACTTTTATATTATCATTTATGTTAAGAATTTTTTCTAAGAAAAGATCATCACTTATTCCTACAGTAATATCATATTTTACGATATTTTCTATTTCTTCAAAATAAGGTTGATTTAAAACAAATATTTCATTTTTATAACCATTTTTTCTTAATTCGATTGCCTCATCAACTAATGCTACTGCAACAATGTTAAATTTGTTAATCACATCTATATCCTTATTTATATATGTTCCATAAGCATTTGCTTTGATAACTGGCATCAAAGTTTTATTCCCTACATAATTTTTTATCTTCTCTATATTATTATTAAATTCATTTGTGTCTACCTCCATAACAGTTGGTCTCATATTATCCTCCTATAATTTAATTTTTTCAAAAATTTTATTCCTATATGA
>CACXCH010000036.1 GCA_902766085.1 uncultured Eubacteriales bacterium | reverse complement strand
TGAGTTATCAACTGTTATGGTATTATTTGTGTTACTTGTTTCGCTTGAGTTATCAACTGTTATGGTATTATTTGTGTTACTTGTTTCACTTGAGTTATCAATTTTGGCTGAACTATTTGTGTTGCTCGTTTCACTTGAATTAGCAATAATCGTTATATTGATATTGGATGCATTAATTCCTTCGTAAATATTTTTTACTCTATTTATAAATTCTTCCTTTGAATAAGACGTAGAAACACAGTCGTACATCTCATCATATTTTCCATCATTTAGTAATTGAAAATATTTTTTAACAACTTTTGAAGGTTCAGTCATATTAATATAAAAATAAACTCCAATTATAAATCCTATAATTAAAACAATTACTGGAAAAAAATTCACTTTTGCCTTTTTACTTTTATTAATATTTTGATTACGTGAAACTTTGTTTCGTGAGTCCTTATTTCGTGAATCTTTGTTTAGTGAGTTCTCATTTAAATTCTTTTTCTTACTTTCCATTATAGTCCCTCTTTTAAGAGGAATTATAAACTAAATGATTTAATTATGCAATAAAATATATATTACTTTTCCCTATTTAAACCAATACTAACTTGCAAAGCATTATCAATTTTAGTCATAGTTTTTTGATCTTCGATGTGTCCGATTTTTTCTTTTAACCTTGATTTGTCTATTGTTCTTACCTGCTCTGCTAGTACCATAGAGTTTACCTTCAATTGATCATTTTGTGATCCTATTTCAATATGAGTTGGAATATTACTTTTTTCGAGTTTTGAAGTAATTGCCGCCGCAATTACTGTTGGCGAATATTTATTTCCAACATCATTTTGTATGATAATAACGGGTCTAATTCCTCCTTGTTCAGATCCTACAACTGGGCTTAAGTCAGCATAAAACATATCTCCTCTTCTAACTAACATATTTCTTCTCCATTAATAAAATTAGAGATGTTTATATTTTAAATATTAATTTCTATCTCATTATATAATATGTAAACTTTTATGCCATTGTTATTATCATATATTTCCATTTTAGTTGGTTTAATTGTATTTTTGTCAACACTTAAAATAATCTTGCTTCCATATCTGTCATCAGTTTCATATTCAAAATAACAGCTGCCGTCTTTCTCATAATATTTGTGTGTTTTTGATGATTTATATCCTTTTACAAAATCCGTCAAAAATAAGTTATTATTATAAATCATCTTATAGTCTTTATAAGCCTTGTTGACACTTATTTTCGAGTTTTTAAATTCCAAAACATTATTTTCAAATGTAATTTCCATTCCACTTATTTCATCAGGACTTATTCCAATTTGTTTTTCATAATTTTCTTTTACTTCCTGTTTTAAGCAATATTCATTATCGTTTTTATTACTAATTTCCTTTACTGTAATATTTGCAGTATATGAATTAATATTTAAGATAGTTTTTTCAACATCTTCATTAGTATTGTTGCCCAATTTTTTTGATTTATTACTTATAGCCAATAATAAAAATACTATTAAAATAACGGTAATAACCCATAACACAAGAAATTTTCCTTTATTCATAGTTCCTCCTCTTATGGAATTATATTCAATAGATTTTATCTTATTAATTAAAAAAAGTGTATTATAAAGCATTTTAACTTTAAATACACTCAAGCTTTTACTTTTATTTAATACCTTGTCAAATTTTTATTATATTTTTTTAAAATATGATATTATGGTTTGTTTTAGTTCTTCTTTATTCTCTATATAATTTACTTTCTCTCGTATTTCTTTAGCATTTTCTGTCCCTTTTATGTAGAATTCTAAATGTTTCCTCATCTCTTTAATTCCTGTTAATTCTCCTTTTTCTTCTGTTTCTAAATCTATATGTTCTAAAATTATCTCTAATTTTTCTTCACTAGATATTTCTCTAATTTTTTCCCCTTTTAAGTATTCTTGTATTTGTTCAAATATCCACGGATTACCAAGGCTTCCTCTTGAAATCATTATACCATCACAATTTGTAAGCTCGAAAATATTTTTTGCATCCTCTGGCGTTTTAATGTCTCCATTACCAATTACCGGAATTTTTATGTTTTCTTTAACTTTTTTTATGATGTCCCAGTCAGCTTTTCCTGTATAAAATTCACTCCTAGTTCTTCCGTGAATTGTAATTGCACTTGCTCCAGATTCTTCTATTGCCTTTGCCACATAAGTAGCATTTACGTGTTCATTATCCCAACCTTTTCTAATTTTTACAGTAATAGGTAAACTAGAGTTTTGAGTTGCAGCTTTAGTAATTTTTTCGACTTTATTGATATCTAGTAAAAGCTTGCTTCCATCTCCATTTTTTACAACTTTTGGTGCAGGACAACCCATATTTATATCTATAATTTCTGAAAGGTGATTTTTGTTAATATATTCAACAGCATATTTTATTGATTCTTCATCACTTCCAAAAATTTGTATTGCTACAGGTCTTTTTTCTCCTGTAGTATTCATTAATAGCTTTGTTTTTTCATCATTATAAAATAGCCCTTTGCTGCTCACCATTTCAGTAATAGTTAATCCTGGATTGTATTTTTCGCATATAATTCTAAAGGGCCTATCTGTAAATCCAGCCATAGGTCCTAGAATAATATTATTATTTAATTCCACATCCCCGATTTTTAACTTGTTTAACATTGTTTTTTACTCCGTAAGTATTCATTTTTACATATCTGTCATTTTGCTTATTGTTAAGACATACTCATTCTTTAAACAATATTTTACTATAATTGCATTAAACTTTATTATTCTGTAAACATTGCTTTTTGCCTTCTACCACTTATATTTAGTAATATAGCAATCATAATCAAATTGCTTAGTAGTGAGCTACCTCCATAGCTTACAAATGGTAGTGGAACACCTGTTATAGGTAATAATCCAATTGTCATTCCTATATTTTCAGTCATGTGAAATAAGAATATTCCAGCAATTCCAATTGCAATAATTGAGCCTAAATCGTCTTTTGCTGTTTTAGCAACATATATTGATTTTGTTATCAGCACAACATATATTATTATTATTATTGATGCAACTATGAATCCCATTTCTTCTCCAATTACAGAGAAAATAAAGTCTGTAGATTTTGGATAAAGGAATCCTAATTGAGTTTGATTTCCTTTTAAGTATCCCATTCCAAATAGTTCTCCAGCTCCAATTGCAAGTTTAGACTGAGTTATATTATACCCCGCTCCTCTTGGGTCTAAATCAGGATTTAGGAAAACATCAATTCTTGTTTTAGCGTGTGGTGCATATTTTGGTAAAATATAAAAATATGCTAAAGGTAGTGCTATTACCACTATTGCCAGTGCCGTAAAAATATATCTTTTGTATATACCTGAATTAAATAACATTAATACAAAAGCAACAACAAATGCTGTAGCAGTACCAATATCCGGTTGTTTTAAGATCAATCCAATTGGAATTGCAAATATTAAAATTAAAAGCAAAATTCTTGTTGGTCTATTTATTTCCTTTTCTCCACCCTTTTTCTTCATTTTAGACATTATAAAAGCTATAAAAAGTATTACTGATATTTTTGTAAACTCTGCAGGCTGAATTGATATCTTTCCAATTGTTAGCCAGCTTGTTGCCCCATATTTGGCTTTTGAAAATAATACCAGTAGCAGCAAAATGATGGAAATTGCATAAAAAATTGCTGACATTCTTGCCCATGTTTCATAATCAACCAACATAAATAGTATAAAAAAAGGTATGCTTATAATAATCCATATTATTTGTTTTTTAAATTCTTCATATCCGTAAGAAGCTGTTGCTGTATATATCGCAAACAATCCTATTATAATTAATAGGATTGTGCATATTAATATTGACCATTCAAAATTTTTAGTTAATTTTCTTTTCATTCTTATCCTCTATTTGTTTGAGATTATTTATAATGTTCTTAAGATTATGCACTCTCTCACTTCTTTGCTTTTGTGCTTATTTTTGTTTTTTTGTTTTTGCTTTGTGGAGAAACTTTTTTATATGTAGTATTCTTTTCAGAACTTATATTAGTATTATTGCCTTCTTCTTTTATATCAGCACTTTCTATATTCGAACTTTCTGAATTTGCATTTTCTGCATTTGTTTGCATTGCATTATCAATATTTTCCAAATTTTCCGTTTCAGAGCTTATAGATTTATTATTCTTAGGATTTGATGCTTCAGAACTTATAAGTTCATTATTTTCAGACGTTTGATTTCCTAAAAGTTCATTCTCAACTTGTATTGTCTCTACTTCTTCCTTTATCTTTTCAACGTTCTTCTTTGCTTCTTCTTGGCTTATGTTTTCCTTTTTTAGGCTTGGCTTTTTGTTTTCTGATTGGCTTAATTTTTTCTTTTTTTCATCAGTCTCTTTTTCAATAGATTTTTTGTCCTTATTAGCCATTGCTCTCGTTGAATTTTTTATACTTTTGATTGGAATATTTGCATACAATGCTGGAGCCCCGATTGTACCGTCACTATTCTGTTTATTAGTTAATTCGACTTCAATTTCATCTTCGTCAACATCAACATATTTCTTAATTACATCAACAATTTCCTTTGTCATCATATCAAGGAAATCAGCCGATACATCTGCTCTATCCTGTAATAGAACTAAATGAAGTCTTTTTCTTGCTTCATCTTTGTTAGAGCTTTCTTCTTTATTGTTTCCTATACCAATTCTCTTTATTCTGCTAAATAAGCTTCCAAACATTGTATTCCTCCAAATTTTTATTTGTTTTATTGTTTTAATATAAATATAAAATTTATATTACTAAAAAGTTTTAGTTTAAGTGAGCTTGCAAAATCATTACAATCACTACTTTTTAAATGCCTCTTTCATTTTTTGAAAAAAACCTTTTTTTCGTCCAGGTATTGTAACCTCAACATTTTCTCCTAAAATCCTTCTTGCTATTTCCATATAAGCTTTTCCAGATGGAGATTTTTTATTAGAAACTGCAGGTTCTCCTTTGTTAGTTTGAGTTATTATATATTCATCCTCTGGTACAACTCCAATTAGATCGATTGATAATAAGTCAAGTATATCCTCAACATCCATCATTTCACCTTTTTTTACCATTTCAGGTCTTAAACGATTAATAATTAACTCTGGATTTTTTATTTCTGATGCTGCTAATAACCCTATAATTCTATCAGCATCTCTTATTGAAGAAATTTCTGCATTCGTTACAACTATTGCTCTGTCAGCGCCAGCAATTGCATTCTTGAACCCTTGCTCAATTCCTGCTGGACAGTCAATTAAAATATAATCAAAATCTTCTTTAAGTTTTGACGTTAAAGATCGCATCTGCTCCTCATTAACGGCATCTTTATCTCTAGTTTGGGCTGCTGGTAGTAAAAATAAATCTGTGTATCTTTTATCTTTTATAAGAGCTTGTCTAAGTCTACATTTTTCTTCA
>CACXCH010000035.1 GCA_902766085.1 uncultured Eubacteriales bacterium | reverse complement strand
TGAAATAATGGAAGTTTTAAAAATCTCATCAAAGTCTAATCCAAATTCAGTAGCAGGAGCTATTGCTGGAATGGTAAAAGAGGCAAACAAAGCAGAGATGCAAGCTATAGGAGCAGGAGCATTAAATCAAGCCGTAAAGGCAATTGCAATAGCAAGAGGATTTGTAGCACCATCAGGATTTGATTTAGTATGTATTCCAGCTTTTGCAGAGGTTCAAATCGAGGGAGAGGATAGAACTGGAATAAAGCTGATAGTTGAATCAAGATAAATTATTGTGGGGCATAATTTATTTTGCATATTGCAAAATGATTATGCTCATTTTTTAGCGATTATACTATTATGCTTTCCAGCACTATAAATTTACAAACCATTAACCAGTAACATAATGAACATAAAATTTAATTAATTACTTGAAAAAGTTTTATTATTATTATATGATATTGATTGTTGAAAGGTAAAAAGATGAAGTCAAGTAACAGAAATATTTTTAAATATATTTTTATAATTGTTGTTATTGCTTTAATATTTGGAGCAGTTTATATTTTGTACTATAGTTCTAACAAAAAAGAACTTGCTAAAGAGGGTACTGTTACCGATGTTAATCAAACAAGTGATGACATAAGTGTTTCTAAAAATATCAAAATGGGAATTTCCGACTATGATACAATGAACCCTATACTTACAAAAAATAAAGAGATTATCAACATTGATAAGTTAATTTTTGAACCACTTGTAAACATAACATCTGATTATCATACTGAAAACTGTTTGGCTAAAGAAATTAATAAAGTTTCTGATACGAGATATGAGATAAAACTGGACACTTCAATTAAATGGCAGGATGGAAAAGACTTTTTTTCAAAAGATGTTGAATTTACGATAAACAAAATAAAGGAAAATGATAGTTTATACTCTAACAATGTAAGTCATATTCAAAGTGTTGAAACTCCTGATTCAGAGACTGTAATTTTAAATTTGGATTCGGCAGTTAATAATTTTGAATATGATCTTGATTTTCCAATATTATCTAGTACTTACTACAATAATGAAGATTTTGCTACATCTAGTAAAATTCCGATTGGAACAGGTATGTATAAAATTGCAAGTATTGATGATAGTTCTATTTTATTAATAACTAATGATAGATGGAGAAATATAAAGAAATATCCTCCTAAAACAGAGTCAATTGAGATACATAGATATTCAGCAATTGGAGAGGCGTTTAATAGTTTTAAATTAGGAAATACAGATGTTATTACAACATATAAATCTAATTACACCGATTATGTTGGGACAATGGGCTACAATAAAAAAGAAATTGCTGGAAGATATTTTGATTTTATTGCATTTAACTGCTATGATGATATTTTATCTGATGCATCAGTTCGTAAATGCATTTCTATGGCAATTAATAAGGAAAATCTTGTATCATCTGTATTTTCTAACAATAAAATTGTTTCAAATTCTCCACTGGATTATGGTTCATATTTGTATGATAGTCAATATGATGAGAAATATGATTCAAATGAAGCAAAGCAAACCTTGGAACAAAATGATTGGCAGTATGTAAATGGAAAATGGCAAAAAACAATCAATGGACATGTTCGCAAATTAATTATTTCATTAATGATTAATGATAACAATAGTGACAGAAGCCTTGTGGCAGAAAACATTAAATCTCAACTTGCTGATATCGGCATTTTGGTGAACATTGTTAAAGTTTCAAGTGATACATATTATAATAACTTAAATAGCAAAAACTACCAAATGGCATTAGCGGGAATTGTTAATTCCGTTAAACCTGATTTGTCATATTTTTACGGTGCTAACAACATAGCAAATTACAACAATTCCGATATACAAAACGTAATTAACAATGTAGACAATTTTAATGATATACAAAAAATAGTATCAATTGATTGCCCCTATGTAGGATTATATAGAAATAAAATAACATTACTGTTAAATGCAAATATGGGTGGGAACTTTACACCAAATGCATATTTCTCATATTACAATTTTAATGAGTGGTATAAGCAACAATAAAATGAAATAGAATTTAGTTATAATGTTCAATTAGAAAAATAATTTCTATTTGGAAAAAGTAAACTGTAGTTAATGAATTTAATTACAATGGATAAAAAAATTTTAATAAACTATTGACAAATAAATTTAAAAGTATATAATAAAACAAACAAACGTTCATATTAGGAGGAATTTATGAGTACAAAGAAAGATGAAAAAGATGTTAAAGTAAGTGATGAAAAGAAAAAAGCACTTGAAGCAGCAATGAGCCAAATTGAAAAGCAATTTGGAAAAGGTTCAGTTATGAAGCTAGGAGAGTTTAAAAATATGAATATAGAGGCTATTCCTACAGGAGCATTAGCACTTGATATTGCTCTGGGAATTGGAGGAATACCAAAAGGAAGAATAATTGAAATATATGGACCAGAATCTTCTGGAAAAACAACTTTAGCACTTCACATGATTGCCGAAGCACAAAAAAGAGGAGGAGAAGCTGCCTTCATTGATGCAGAGCATGCGCTTGATCCTGTTTATGCTAAAAATTTAGGAGTTGATATTGACAATTTAATAGTTTCACAACCTGATACAGGAGAGCAAGGACTTGAAATTGCTGAAGAATTAGTTAGATCTGGGGCAATTGATATAATTGTTGTAGACTCTGTTGCAGCATTAGTTCCAAAGGCTGAGATTGATGGTGATATGGGAGATTCTCATGTAGGATTACAAGCTCGTCTAATGTCTCAAGCTTTACGTAAACTTGCAGGTGTTATTAATAAATCAAACGCTGTTATAGTATTTATTAATCAATTAAGAGAAAAAGTTGGAGTTCTATTTGGCAATCCTGAAACTACTCCAGGTGGTAGAGCTTTAAAGTTCTATGCGTCAGTCAGACTTGATATTAGAAGAATTGAAACACTAAAACAAAATGGCGAAGTTTATGGAAATAGAGTTAGAGTAAAAGTTGTTAAAAACAAAGTTGCTCCACCTTTTAGAGAGGCTGAGTTTGACATTATATATGGAAAAGGAATATCTAAGTCAGGAAATATTCTTGACCTAGCAGTTAACCTTGATATAATTGAAAAAAGTGGTGCTTGGTTCTCTTATAATGGTGAGAGAATTGGACAAGGTAGAGAAAATGCAAAGAAATATCTAGAGGATAATCCAAAAATAATGGATGAAGTAGAACAAAAAGTTAGAGACAATTTTGATACTGCTTTTGAAAATAGTTTGACAGACGGAAATGCAGCTGAAGCAGATTCTGACGATTCTGATGTTGATGATGATGAATTTGATGAAAGTGAAGAATAAAAATTGAAAGTTTATAACAATATTGATGATTTAAAAGAAGCCTTGAAAAGAAAAAATGGGTCAAATAAGTTAGAATACAAAGATGAATCAAACAACTTAAAGGATAAACACGCAAACAGTGAATATGAAAATATTGAAAGTTTAAATTATAAAAAAAAATTAATGCAAACAAAATCTAATATTCAAGGCAATGCTAAAAATAACACATCAGATAATCAGGGCTATTTTGAAAAGTTGGAAAATTATGATAGGCTTAAAACGAAAGTCTTAAAATATGTTGTGTATAAAAAAAGAACTGAAAATGAAATTAGGCAGAAATTTGCAAAAGAGATTGATGAAAACACTCTTGATGAAATTATTTCAGAACTAACAGAAAATGGCTATATCAATGATGATGATTATATAAAAAGAGCTGTAAACGAATTTATAGCTCTTCGTAATCTTTCTTTGTGGGAAATAAAATACAAGCTTATAACAAAAGGAATAAAGAGTGACAAAATTGATGAATACTTTGAAAAAAATGAAGATGAATTAAATGATTATGAAAAAAGGTCTGCAAAAAAGATTGCAATAAAAAAAGAAAATTTTGATAAAATTGAAATAAAAAAATATCTTGTAAAAAAAGGCTATAGAGAGGATAGTATTAGAGAAGCTTTAGAAGATTAACATAAAATACAAGAATTAAAAACGAATCAAGAAATTTAATGCAAAATATAAAATATAAAATAAAGTAACAAGCCTAATACAAAATATAAAATAGAAAGATTGTTTAATAAAAATAAATGATAGAAATTTAAATGTATATGAGATAATAAAAACAAATGACAGAAAATTAAATGTATATGAGAGAGGTATTCTAAAATAAAGATGAATGATATTTTTTCACTAGAAACTACAAAATACAAAATAAAAATTGAGAACTTTGAGGGTCCTCTTGACTTGTTATGTCATTTAATTGAAGTCAATAAAATGGATATCTATGATGTTAACATTAATGAAATAGCTGACCAATATATTGAATACATAAATAAAATGCAACAAATGGATATGGAAGTTACGAGTGAATTTTTGGTTATGGCGTCAAATTTATTATATATTAAATCTAAAAAGCTATTGCCACATTATGAAGAAGATGACGAAGAGATGCTTTCAGAAGAAGAATTACTAAATAGAATTATTGAATATAAGAGATATAAAGAGATTACAAAGAAAATGCAGGAAATGCTACTGGAAGGTTCTAAACGAATTTTTAGGAAAATGCCAGAGCAGATAGAACTTCCAAAACAAGAACTTGAAGTAAAATACACCAAAGAGGACTTGTCAAAATATTATTCAGATGTGATTAATAGAAATAGTGTTAGGCTAAATAAAAATGCAAAAAACATAGAGAAAATTGCAATAGTAGAGAGTTATTCTGTTGGTGATACTGTAAAAACTATGTTCAGAGAACTCATTAGAAAATCACATTTTATTTTTAATAAATTATATTCAATAAATAATTGCAAACCTCAAGAAGTAATCACAGCATTTTCTGGGTTATTGGAGATGTCAAGAAGGGATAAAGTAGTAACTGACCAAAAAGTATTATTTGGTGATATAGAAGTTTCAAAAAAGAAAAAAACAGTATTATCTGAAAATAACAATACCAATATAGCTAATTAATAAACGTAAAATCTAATAATTGAATAAATTTTTATTTATTTGTTAATAATTGAAATATGAAAACTCTAATAATAATAGGTTTGATTATTTCAATTTTTTTAAGCTCATCAATAGCGATTTCTGTAAAGAAATTCGAAATAAATAATTTATATTCATTAAAACAGCTATTTAAATCAATAGTAGATAAAAATTTTGAAGAAAGCTTAAAATACTTTAATATATTAGTTTATATAAAAATTTATGTGCTTGATATTATACCATTATGTGTTTTAAAAATTGATAATAAATTTATACGAAAATTATTATTAAAAAAGAGAAAAAAAGATAATAAAATAGTTAGCAAACTCGAAAGTAAAAAATTAAAATTGAATAATCAAGAAAATAATTCAAAGAATACTAACAACGATGAAGCTAACAATAGGACTAAAAGTAAAATCAAAATAGAAAGCAATATAAAACTAAAAGATATTACCATTAATGAATTGAAAATAAATATGGACATAGATATAAAAGATTCATATAACGAATCAATTATTGTTTCATTTGGAAATATTTTGCTATCATATTTATATACATTTTTATTTGAAAAGTGCAATATGAAAAATGCTAAAAAATGCAAATATATAATAAAACCAGAGTTTAAAAATCAAAATAAATTTTATTTGAATATTAAAACGGAAATCTCAATGAATATATTAAAAACTTTATCAAAACTTAAAATGTATAAATTAAAATTAAATGTCAATAATACCAATAAATTTAAGGTAAGGCACTATATAAACTTTAGAAACGACTGCAAAGAACACGAGTTTTAATTGAATTTTATGCCTTAAGAGAAAGGAGAACACTAATAAAATGGAAAATCATCCGATTGATGGATTAATGAACACTGCTATGAGCTCAATCAAGGAAATGGTAGATGTTAATACTATTATAGGAGATCCAATAGAAACATCAAATAATGTTGTTATAATTCCCGTTTCAAAAGTGAACTTTGGATTCGCAGCGGGGGGAAGTGAATTTAATTTAAAAAATACAAAAGAAAAGCCAAAAGATGAAAATGTGAGTGAACGTATGCCATTTGGAGGGGGAGCTGGAGCAGGAGTTAGTATCAATCCAATTGCCTTCATTGTAGTACAATCAACAGGAGTAAAATTATTACCTGTAAACCATACTTCAAATCTTGATAAACTTTTAGACTTAGTACCAGATTTAATTGACAAAGTAAACACAATGCTAGAAAAAAAGTTAAATCAAATTGACTCAAACGAAGCAAAAATAAAAAATGAAATAGAACAACAGAACCAAAAGAAACAAAATGATACTAATAAAAATTACACAGTTGAATATGACGAGACAGATATGTAAAACACGGTATATATAGAATGGTTTGTGCAAGTTTTACACAAACTATATTCTATATATACTCAAAACAGGACCGCAAATTAGATCCTGTTTATTTTTTTAATAATGTGAAACACTTTTTTTAATTTAGCCTATACTTACTTAGTAAGCTGAGCCATTTTTAAAAATCTTGCCTACTAGCTCCTTAGTAAACTGAACCATTTTTTTAATAAGTTTTCTGTCATTGAGGTAAATCCATATTTCTCAACATCTTGGTCAGATACTAAGTCAACTTCGCCAATTATGTTATTATTTTCATCTTTAAAATTAACTTCTCCAATTTTTTGCCCTTTAGTAACTGGAGCAAAAACATTGTTATAAATTTCTATATCTTGTGTAATATTTTTATCATTGCTTTTTTGAATTGTCATACCAAAATCATTTTTATAAACAGCATTTACTTGAGTCTGCAAGCCTTTATTAATAGTGCAATTTCCAACACTTTCATCTTTCTTAGCTAATTCCTTATATTTAAAATTGCTAAAACCATAATTCAAAAGTTTACTAGCTTCTGCAAATCTTATTTTACTTGTTTCACCTCTCATAATTACAGCAATTAAGGACATACCATCTCGAGTGGCACTTGCTGACAAATTAAATAGTGCAAGTGAGGTTGAGCCAGTTTTTAAACCGGTTGCTCCGCTATAATTTCGAATTAATTTGTTTGTATTAACAAGTTGAGATTTACCATCTCTCAATGAGTCCATATAAATAGTAGTATAATCCATAATTTTTGGATGCTTTACCAATAGTTCCCTTGACATAATGGCAATATCATAAGGAGATGTAAGATGACCATCTTCATCAATTCCGTGGCAATTTTTAAATGTTGTATCATTCATTCCAAGGGATTTTGCTTTTTCATTCATTTGTTCAACAAAAGCTTCTTGAGAACCTGCTAGGTAATCTGCCATAGCAACAACGCAATCATTTGCAGAAACAACACAAATAGCTTTAATCATTTCATCAACGGTTAACTCTTCCTTGACATCTAACCATATTTGCGAACCACCCATTTTTGACGCATCTTCCGTGCAAGGAACTTTATCATCCAATGATATTTTATTACTATCGACCGCTTCCATAATTAATAACAAAGACATAATCTTTGTAACAGAAGCTGGTCTCATTTTTTCGTGCATATTATACTCATACAGAATATTACCAGAATTTTGATCAATTAAAATAGCTCCACCACAAGTTAAATTTAGAGGATTATCTTTTGAAGTATATTCTGTTTCAGCTAAACTTGACAAATTTTCATCTTTAATCTCATTCCAAACAAGCAAAGCATCATCTTGAGCATAAGAATAAATGCAAAAATTTGAAGTAAAAACAAGCAAGCAAATTAAAAAGCAAGAAAATATTGTTTTCTTCATAACAAACCTTATCCTTTCCATTTAAACTATTATTTAATGATTTATTTCATTAAACTATAACTTTTAATTAAATATATTTAAAATGTTCTTTTTTATTACTGTTTTTGAATTTAAAATCTAATAAATACTAGGTACTTAAATGCAATTTT
>CACXCH010000034.1 GCA_902766085.1 uncultured Eubacteriales bacterium | reverse complement strand
TACCACGACGATCCTCCTCCGCCTCCAGAGCCTCCTCCAGAAAATCCTCCACCGGAGAATCCTCCACCGCCAGAGCTACCTCCAAAGCTTGAATCAGAACCTTGTGGCGTTGAAATTATCGCATTTTTAAAAGAATTAAAGTTCCTGTCAAATGAATTCATAAATAGTAAGTAGTTAAATGTATCACTTCCATCATAATAATACCAACTTGGTGGTTCCATTGCAATATCCTCGAACTTCTTAATCCACTTATTTGACACATTTAGTGCATAAGTATATGGTAAAATATTGTAAAAATACTGCGGATTTTCATTTACTAGCGCCTCCAATTTTTCCTTCTCTGCAGTAATTAAGAAATTTCTAAAACCACCAATCTTGCCAAGCATTTCTATCTCATAATCTGTTTTATTAGTTATTAAGATACATAAAATCATATTTGCAATTATTGCTGTCAAAACTATCAATAATTCTATAATATATAAATTATCAACATATCCTAAATTTTCAAATATCATTCCTAAACAAGCAATGCTTTCGGATACACCAATAAATTCCGCCAAGAAAACATAATTTACTGTTTTTTTCGTAATAAATCTTGATACCAAAATGGCAATATATATACTGACTATTACATATATCCTATCAAAATCAACATTAACATTATTTTTTAGTAACATTAAAGGCAATATTAGCGCTAACATTATAATAGAAAAAATACCTAATTGAATTTTTTTATTTCCTTCAACTATCATTTTTTTCTTTTTGTATTCGCCTTTTCTTATTTCATCTGCATAAAAACAGAATTTGTATTTCAAGTCTTTTTTTGTAACGTAATTATTTTTATATGGCATACAACTTAATAATCCTATATAAAAATTCTTCTCTTCGTTAGAAAGTTCACCTGTATTTTCTTTTATCTTTTCTTTTTTTTCAATCCTATTTTGTTCGATCTTTTCGTTATATGACCTACAAATTAATGATCCTATATAAGAATTCTTCTCTTCGTTAGAAAGCTCACCTGTATTTTCTTTTATTTTTTCAATCTCATCACCTTTTGAAATCCAGTCAATTTTTTTCATCGGGTAAATCCTATAATTTTGTGATGTAAATAATCCCTCTTTTTTTTCTTCTTCAATAACGATATATCCTTTATTTGCAAGTTCAATTAACAGTGAAATTATTTGTTGATTTTCAATTTTTCTAAAGTAAAAATAGCCAACATCTAAACTAGATAAACCTTTAGGTGGGTAAAACTCTACTGTTTCAGTTACTTTCTTTTCTCTTCCATATTTATTCCAAAGTAAAAAGCCTATAATAATAGTAGAAATTGCAATTGTAAAAATTATCATATCTGAAGTAGAAAGACTAACTGGCTTTTTTTCAAAATACCCTTCAGGTAATTCACATCTTACAGTTAATCCATTATATTCATTAAGTGTACCATTATAAGAGCCTGTAATTACGTTTCCATTTACAGAATATGTAACATTGCTCGTTCCAGATGTTCCATAACGACCCGCTGAAAATCCTAACTTTGAACTATCAAATTCTTTAGGCATTGTTATTTTAAAGCTTATATTACTAATAGTAGTATCCCATTTTGTTCCAATAATGTTGTAATATAATTCGTCATAATTGTCAGTTTTGTCTGAGCCAATATTGTATGTATATGATATTATATAGTCTCTTTGTCCTTTAAAAGTTCTATCTTCGTCTCCAATTTTAATGTTTAAAAATCCATCACTTCTATCTGCTTCATAATTTTCGCTTACTTGTAAATTTGTAATCTTTGCGTGATTTTTGTATGATGTACCATCTAGCCTTGTAACTGTATTGCTTATTGGAATGCTCCTTGTAATTCCATGCTTGTAAGTGGTTGCATATATTGATATTACTTCCTTAATATCCATAACTCCATATTCATCAATATTCATATCAACATTATAAGATGTAATGCTATATCCATTTAGGCTTGAAGTCACATAACTATCTGTTACATAATTATTTGCTATGTTGCTATTAGTCAAGTTCCTATTTACTTTACTTCCATTAGTCTCATTACTATTTGTAGCATAACTATATGATGTAGCAAATATAAAAATTAGAAGTTCTATTAATATTAAAATCTTTCGTTTTTTCATAGTTCCATTTTCCCCTTATCTTTTTATGATATTATCTTAGTTATTGGGCTAATTAATGTGCTTTTCATTACTTAGCTCATTTAAATTTAATATACAGATTTATTTTGCAATTAGGAATATTCTTTTTGTATATTAAAATATGCTGTTAGTCACGTCCATCATTATTACTTTTTTTAGGAATACCTTTTTTAGATTTACCTGCTTCATTCTTCGAACCTAGATTTTTCTCTAAGTCTTTTAATTGCTTATAGAGTTTCATAAGTTTATTAATCTTTTTATTATTTTCGTCAATTTTTCGTTTAATTTTGTCTAAATTCTGTTGATTTTCAATTCCATTTTCTTTCATAATCTCAGTTTGTTCTTTAACTTCCTCACCAGGAATTGAATAGTCTTGTAGATGTTGATATTGGTATCGTAATGCCTGATTTCTTTTTTCTATTTTTTCTATTTCTCTTTGTAAATTTTCGTTTTCTCTCATTAGTTCAATAATCTGTTTTTTTTCGTCCTGACTAGTTAACTTATTTCTTTCCATATTTTCATTCCAATCCAATAAATTTCAATATTTAAAGCATAATTGCTCTTTGCATAACTTTTTTCATAATTATAATACTATATTTAAAAATACAAATCAATATCATACAAAAAAATTCCTTGCAAAAACAAGGAATTTTTTTCTATCTCTTACTAAATTGTGGAGCTTTACGAGCTTTTTTAAGACCATATTTCTTTCTCTCTTTCATACGAGAGTCTCTTGTTAATAATCCATTTGATTTTAAAATAGGTCTGTATTCTTCTCTATTAGCTTCATTTAATGCTCTTGCAATTCCGTGACGAACAGCTCCAGCTTGTCCTGAAAAGCCACCACCGACTACTTTAGCAACAACATCATATTTGCCTTCTGTGTTTGTAACTGTTAAAGGTTGTTTTACTATAACTCTTAGAGTTTCTTCTCCAAAGTATTCATTTAAATCTTTTCCATTTACAGTGATTTTTCCAGTTCCATCTGTAAGTCTAACTCTAGCTATAGAACTCTTTCTTCTTCCAGTTCCTAAGAATGCTTCTTTATTTGCCATTTTTATTCTTCTCCCTTCTTAAATTAGAATTTCCATTCTTCTGGTTTTTGAGCAATGTTATCATGCTCTGCTCCAGGATATACTCTTAATTTTGTAAGCATTTTAGCTCCAAGTCTGTTATGTGGTAACATTCCTTTTACAGCAATCATCATTGCTTTTTCTGGCTTTGTTTCCATCATAACTCTTGCAGATGTGCTCTTCATATTTCCAACATATCCAGTAAAATGTAAATAATTTTTTTGCTCTAATTTTTTTCCTGTTAATATAGCTTTTGAGCAATTAACAATAATTACGAAATCTCCAGTATCTTCATTTGGTGTATATGTAGGCTTATGTTTTCCTCTAAGTAATTTAGCTGCCTCTGCTGCAACTCTACCTAAAGGTTTGTTTTCTGCATCTATAATATACCATTTTCTTTCGATTTCATTTTTCTT
>CACXCH010000033.1 GCA_902766085.1 uncultured Eubacteriales bacterium | reverse complement strand
AGCGAACAACGAGCATAGCGAGGCGAATGGACAATTGAACCTTGACAAGTGCAAAAAATCATTTATGATTTTTTGTCACATTAGGATCAAGTTGTCCTATAAGCTCACGAGCCATTAAATATTATGCTTTCCAGCTTTTTGCACTCAAAGCCATTAATCTGTAACACTTATTTTCCTTGCACTAATTAAGTTCAATTAGAAAAATATTTGTATGACTCTCTTATTCTATAAAAAAAATCAAAGAATCTACATTGTACTAATACAATGCTGATCTTTGACCTCAACATTTCAAATAATAATATAAAAATTATTTTTTTAAATCAATAACAACTTTCCTATGTGGTTCTTCTCCTATACTATATGTAACTACATACTTACTAGATTGTAACTCAGTATGAATTATCTTTCTCTCAAACGCTGGCATAGGTTCAAGAGTTACTTTTTTATGTGTTCTTTCAACAGTTTTCTCAATTTTGTGAGCTAATAATTTAAGCTCATTTTCTCTTTTCTCTTTATAATTCAAAATATTAACTGAAACTCCAACTCTTACATCTGTATCTTTGTTAGCAATTGATAATAGCAAAGTCTGTAAAGAATTAATTACCTCTCCCCTATATCCAATAAGTTTTGAAGCATCATCTCCACTAAAAACAACATTTAGTCTATCATCTTGTAAACTGATTTCATAGCTAATATTTTTAAAGGCTTTTACAAAATCATCTAAGAATATTTTTATATTTTTTTCAGCCACTTCATAATCATCGCTTGATGGATTTTTTGTTTTCTTTTTATTATTAGTTGAAAAATCATTATGTTCCTTTTCTGTAATTTTAACTTTAACAACACGAGGCTCTAAAATATTAAAAAAAACTTTTTTATCATCATCTAAAACTTTAATTTCTACTTGATCTTCCGTAAGATTAAGTTCTTTAAGTCCATTTCTTATTGCTTCATTTGTAGTATTTCCTTCACTTATAATTGATTTGCCCATATTTTACCTCCTCAATTTTACAACTATTATTATAGCTTTATTCTTTGTCTACTCTAGTAATAATAAATCTTTCTAACATTTGAAGAACATTGCTTACTAGCCAGTATAATGATAAACCTAATGGTGCAATTAATGCAATAGCAACAGACATAATTGGAATTGTATAATTCATACTTCTAGTCATCTGATTTAAACTATCTTCCATACTTTCATCATTATCAGATGATGTTTTTTTATTATCATCTGAAACATCATTCTTTTCAGCTAACGTCTTAACATCATTTTCATTTTTCTTCTTATTGTTAGTCATATTATTAGTAATTTTAATGTTAACAAATGTAATAATAACATAAAGTGCTGGTATGATAAATACTTTAATATCTTTATAGTTTTGAGATGGAACCATACTTAAATCTAGTCCAAAGAAATTCATATTTAAATGTAATTGGTTATATTCCTCTTTCTTTTGTTCTAAATTATCTTGTCCATCAGATAAATCCATTTTATTAACATATTCAATTATTGCAATTTCAGGATAATTCAACTTTTGATTATCATTTTGTTCTGTAACAATTTGCTCATAATTATTAATCAAAGACGCATCAACTTTTTTCATATATGTCAAAGGTCTACTAACTAGATAAAACACTGAAATAAAAATAATTAACTGTAAAATAGAGCTCAAACACCCAGAAAATGGACTAACTTTCTCCCTCTTATATAGTTCAAGAGTTTCCCTCTGAATCATTTCAGGATTATTTTTAAATTTTAAATTGATTTTATTGATTTCGTCTTGCAGTTTTTGAGATTTCTTCATTGCTTTCTGCTGTTTTATAGAAATTGGTAACATAATAGCTTTCAATAAAATTGTAAATAAAATTATCGCAAATCCATAATTTTGTAGCCAATTATATAAAAAATTTAAAACATAGCCAAACAAATTTGCTATTGTTCCCATTAAAAACTCCCTTCAAGAGTTTGTCAACGATTAAATCGTGGTTCTTTTCTATTAAAAATATTTTCCAGATTTTAACATTACATTCTCTTTACAAATTAACTTTAATTATTTTAAAGGATCATATCCTCCCTTTGAAAAAGGATTGCACCTTAAAATTCTCAAAAATCCTAAAAAAGCTCCTTTAAAAACTCCATATTTTTCAATAGCCTGTTTTGTATACTCAGAGCAACTTGGATAAAATTTGCAATGATATCCCAAAGAAGCAATTACTTTTGAAAAAGTTTTTTTATAAAAATCAATTAAAAAAATACATAATTTTCTCATTTGACTTGAATATTTCCTATTTTTTTTAAGATTTTATAAAAATCATCATAAATAACCTTATAAGAAGCATTTCTAAAATCTTCCTTTTTGTTCCAAATAATTACAATATCATACCCATTTATATCCTGAAAACCTATGTTATTTCTATAAGCCTCTCTAATAAGCCTTTTGATATGGTTTCTATTTACAGCGTTACAAAGCTTTGAACTTATAGCGATTCCAATCCTATTGTAATCAAATTTATTTTTTAGAACGTACACAATTATTTGATTTCCAATATAATATTTGCCTCTATCAAAAACATTTTTAAATTCATAATTTAGCTTTAAAGTCTCCATATTCAAATAAAATTCCATTCTTCAAAAATCTAATACCTGAACAAAAATTAAAATAAAAACACTTAATAAAAGGTCACTTTCATTTTCATGTAAGTGACCAAATATTTACGCACTTAATTTTTTTCTTCCCTTAGCACGTCTAGCATTTATTACATTTCTACCTTGTTTTGTAGACATTCTTTTCATAAAACCATGAACTTTACTAGCTTGTCTCTTTTTTGGTTGATATGTTTGTTTCATTGTGTGCACCTCCACTTTAGATTATAAATAAGTAATTCATATTATATAACAGTTTTGCTTATTATGTCAATACATTTTAGGTAAAAAATTTATATTTATTTTTTATTAATGCTTGACTATTTCAGCCTTTTTTTGATATATTATAAAAAAGTTTTTACGAAAGATAATGTTATTTAATGGTGAGGAAAATCAATTAAATAACTTGTTTTTTTTATTTATCAGAAAGGTGGATGAAAATGTCGAAGGAAAACCTCACAGAAATTTGGAATAAGGCAAAAGATATTTTAAAAGATGAAACAACAGTTATCTCTTATGAAACATACATTCAAACCCTTGAGCTAGAAAGTATTGATAACAATGTTGTTCTTTTAGTCGCTACAAATCCTTACCAAAAAGATGCCGCTGAAAATAGATACAAAGATCTTATTACAAATACTTTTAATTTTATTACAAATAAAAAATGTACTGTAAAAATTGTTGAAAGAAGTGAACTTGAATCTATTGAAATGCCTAGTGTTTCTAAGCAGGACGTAATTAACAATAAATTAATACTAAACTCAGGCCTAAAAAAAGAATACACATTTGAAACATTTGTAGTTGGAAGTAATAATAAATTCGCTCAAGCAGCCGCAATGGGAGTATGTGAAAATCCTGGATCAAAGTACAATCCATTCTTTATATATGGTGGAGTTGGATTAGGTAAAACACATCTAATGCAAGCAATAGGGAATCAAATATTAGTAAATAATCCAAATGCAAAAGTTCTATATGTTACGTCTGAAGCGTTTACCAATCAATTAATTAATGCATTAAAGGATCAAGCTACGGAAAAATTCAGAAATAAATATAGAAGTATAGATGTACTTTTAATCGATGATATTCAATTTATTGCGAATAAAAAAAGTACACAGGAAGAATTCTTCCACACATTTAATGATCTTTATGAATCAGGTAGGCAAATTGTTATATCAAGTGATAAGCCACCAAAGGATATCGAATTACTAGAGGATAGATTAAAATCAAGATGTGAGTGGGGACTAATAGCTGATATTTCAACCCCTGATTATGAAACAAGATTAGCAATTTTACGTAAAAAGACTCAACTAGAGAATATTTTAATAGATGATGAAATATTGTCATTAATTGCAACAAGAGTTGATAGTAACATTAGAGAATTAGAAGGAATTTTGAATAAATTAGTAGCAACAGCATCTTTAACAAATAGTTCAATAACCATAGAAATGGCTCAAAAAGCAATAGATGATGTTGTATCTCAAAAGCAAAAAGTCATTTCTTCAAGCTATATTCAAGAGGTAGTTGGAAAATATTTTAATGTTGATCCAAATGATTTAAAAGGGGCAAAAAGGTCAAATGATGTAACATTTCCAAGACAAATTGCAATGTATTTATGTAGAAATGTTGCACAAATGTCAATGCCTCAGATAGGTAGGGATTTCGGCAACAGAGATCATTCAACAGTAATGCATGCTTGTAGTAAAATCGAAAACGAAATGAAAAAAAATTCAAATACAAAATTAATTGTGGATAGTGTGAAAAATTTATTATTGTCAAGTGACTAATTATTTTTATTAATAAATTAATTTAAAATTAAATTTCGACAAAATAATTGTTTGTAAAAATATTGTTTGTATTTATTTTTCAAAATATTACAATTTACTCTTTTTTATGAGTTTTCCACACAAAAAAGTGGAAAAGCTGTGAATAAAATGTTTATAACTACAAATTGTGAATAAAAAATTAATTAAGTGGATAATTTTTATTTTTTTCCACAATATTTTCCACAGCTATTTCCGTAGGCGTTTAAGAATTTGAAATAGTTTTCAACAGTTTCCACATATACTACTATTACTACTACTAAATATATTTTATTATTTATATAAAAAGAAAGGGAAAAAAAATGAAATTCACATTTGAAAAAGAAAAAATCGTCAAAGCTCTTAATTCCGTAACAAAAGCTGTTCCTGTAAGAACAACTTTACCAATACTAGAAGGAATACTTATTCAAACGAATGATAATGATATTAAATTAACTTGTTATGATCAAGAATTAGGAATAGAATACATTATAAAGGACTGTTCAGTTTCAGAACAAGGAGCAACAGTTGTTAATGCAAATATGTTTAGTGAAATTATTAGAAAACTTCCTGATACTGAAATAAATATAAGCATTAATGAAAACAATTTATTGGTTATAGAATGTGAGGGATCATTATACAAATTAGCAACAATGAACCCTGATGATTTTCCAGAACTTCCAGAAATTAATGTAGAAAATTCTATTGAAATTGAACAAAACACATTAAAGGATATGATAAGCAAAACTATATTTGCCGTAAGCACAGAGGAAAATCGACCAATATTTACAGGGTGCTTATTTGAAGTAAAAAATAACAAATTAAATGTAGTTGCTGTTGATGGATTTAGACTTGCTTGGAAAAGTAAATTTTTACAATCAAATACAAATGATTTTTCAGCTGTAATTCCAGGAAGAACACTTATTGAAATAAATAAAATATTACTAGATTCATTTGATATGATAAAAATAGGAATTGCTAAAAATCAAGCACTTTTCGAAATAGAAAATTGTAAAATAGTTACAAGACTATTAGATGGAGAATTTTTAAATTATTCAAAAGTTATTCCTGATAAATGGGATACAAGAATCAGAGTAAATAAAAATGACATAGCAAATTGCTTTGAAAGAGTTAGTCTAATTTCATCATCATCAATTGAAAAAGAAAAAAAATATCCAGTTAGAGTAAATGTTGAAGTTGGAAAAATTACAATTTCATGTGCAAACCAAACGGGTGATGCAAAAGAAGAATTGTATGTTACTACAGAAGGAAAAAATCTAGAAATAGGATTTAATCCAAAATATTTACTTGATGTTTTTAGAAGCATTGATGATGAAGAAATATTTATTGATTTTGGAACAAGTATTTCACCATGTATAGTTAGAAGTGTAGAAGAAGACGGAGACTATAAATATATGATTCTTCCAATAAAATTAAAAAATGAATAAAAATAAATAAAAGTTATCCACAAATTATGAATAGTTTGTGGATAATTAAAGGAAAAATTCAATGTACATTAATAAAATAAAATTACAAAATTTTAGAAATTATAATGAACAAGAAATAGAATTGAATAAAAAAATTAATATTTTTTATGGAAATAATGCGCAAGGAAAAACAAATATTTTAGAAGCAATTTTTTTAGCATCATTTGGGAAGTCATTTAGAACAACTAAAGATAAAGAAATGATAAAACTAGATAAAGATTTTTCAAAAATTAATATTGAATTTCAAAGGAAAAATATTGATGGAAAAATAGACATTACAATTGCTGATAAAAAAACAATTTTAGTAAATGGAACAAAAATAAAAAAATTAAGCCAACTTCTAGGAAAAATAAATATTGTAATATTTACACCAGATGATATGGAAATTCTAAAAGATGGACCAGCAAAAAGAAGAAAATTCTTAGATATAATGATTAGTCAAGTAAGACCTAATTATATTCATATTTTAAATAATTATTTGAAAACACTTGAACAAAGAAATAATTATTTAAAACAATATTCAATAAATGAAGATATGCTTGATATTTGGGATGAAAAAATAATAGAATATGGATATCAAATTTATCAATATAGAAATGAATTTATAGAAAAAATAAAATCAAAAATAGGAAAAATTCATAGTAAAATAGCAGACGAAAAAATAGAAATAAAATATATAACAGATTGTTCTAACAAAGAAAAATTTAAAGAAAAATTACAAAAAAATTTATCAATAGACAAAATTAAAAAGTACACATCAGTTGGATGCCATAGAGATGATTTTAAAGTATTTATTAATGATAAAGAAGTAAATATTTATGGATCACAAGGGCAGAGCAGGACAGCGATTTTATCTTTAAAACTTTCAGAGTTAGAAGTAATACACGATGAAATAGGGGAATATCCGGTATTATTATTAGATGATTTTATGTCTGAACTTGATGAAACGAGAATAACTAATTTTCTAAAAAGTGTTGATGATATTCAAGTGATAATTACGTGCACAAAAAAATTAGATATTGATAGTAGTTGTCAGTATTTTAATGTAGATAATGGTCAAATAAAAACCAACTTGACAAATTAAAAAAAAATTTATAAACTATAGTTATTAAAGGATGGAGGAAACGAATGGAAAAATACAATCACGCTTATGGTGCAAATCAAATACAAGTTCTTGAAGGACTAGAGGCCGTAAGAAAAAGACCGGGTATGTATATTGGTAGTGTATCAATTAGAGGATTACACCACTTAGTTTATGAAATAGTTGATAACTGTGTTGATGAGGCTCTAGCAGGATATTGCAACCATATTGAAGTTAAAATTGAACCAGGAAACGTAATATCAGTTGAAGATAATGGTAGAGGAATTCCAGTTGACATACACCCCAAAACACATATTTCAGCTGCAGAAACTGTTTATACAGTATTACACGCAGGTGGAAAATTTGGAGGAGATAGTGGATACAAAGTTTCTGGAGGACTTCACGGAGTTGGAGCATCAGTTGTTAATGCACTATCTGAGTGGACAGAGGTAACAATACAAAGAGATGGCGGAATTTTTCAAATGAAATTTGAAAGAGGAAAAACTACAGAAAAATTAACAAGAATTGGAGATTCAGACAAAACAGGAACAAAAGTTAGATTCCTAGCTGATTCTGAAATTTTTGAAACAACAAATTATGATTATCAAACATTAGCAGAAAGATTTAGGGAAATGGCTTTTTTAACAAAAGGATTATATATAAGCATTGAAGATTTAAGAGAAGAAACACCTAAAAAAGAAGAATTTTGCTATGAAGGTGGATTAAAATCATTTGTTGAGTTTCTAAATGAAAAGAAAGAAAAAATAAATGAACCACCAATATATATTGAAAAAACCGTACAAGATGTACCAATTGAAATAGCAATGCAATATACAACATCATATAATGAAAATATTTTATCATTTGTAAACAACATTAACACAATTGAAGGTGGAACTCATCTTGAGGGATTTAAAAGAGGACTTACAAAAGTATTTAATGATTATGCAAGGTCTAAAGGATTTCTAAAAGAAAAGGATGCAAATTTACAAGGAGAAGACATAAGAGAAGGTCTAACAGCTGTAATATCTGTAAAAGTTAGAGAACCACAATTCGAAGGACAAACTAAAACAAAACTTGGAAATAGTATAGTAACTGGAATTGTACAATCAGCTGTAGTTGATGTTTTAAGTGCATTTCTAGAGGAAAATCCTAATGTAGCCAAAAACATTCTTGATAAATGTATAAGTGCTTCTCATGCAAGAGAAGCAGCAAGAAAAGCTAGAGAGCTTGTAAGAAAAAAGAGTTCATTAGAAGTTTCAAAATTACCAGGAAAACTTGCAGATTGTAGTAGTAAAGATGCTGATAAATGCGAAGTATATATCGTTGAGGGGGACTCTGCTGGTGGATCGGCAAAACAAGGAAGAAACAGAAAATATCAAGCAATTTTACCATTATGGGGAAAAATGCTTAATGTAGAGAAATCAAGAGCTGATAAAATCTACAATAATGATAAATTAAAGCCAGTAATTCAAGCAATTGGAGCTGGAATAGGAGCTGATTTTGATGTAACAAAAATCAGATATGGAAAAGTTGTAATAATGGCAGATGCCGATGTTGATGGAGCACATATTAGAACACTATTATTAACATTTTTCTTTAGATATATGAGACCATTAATAGAACAAGGACACGTATTCCTAGCACAACCACCACTTTACAAGGTCTCAAAAAAAGGAATGAAGGATATATACTGTTATACTGATGAACAACTAGATCAAACGATGACAGAAGTAGGTAGGGATAATGTATCAATACAAAGATACAAAGGACTAGGAGAAATGAACCCAGAACAATTATGGGAAACAACAATGGATCCTAAGAATAGAATATTTGTAAAAGTAACAATGGATGATGCACAAAAAGCAGATGAAATATTCAACATTCTAATGGGTGACGAGGTTGAACCAAGAAGAGAATTTATTGAACAAAATGCTAAATATGTTAAAAACTTAGATGTTTAAAAATACAATTTGTTATATATAATTATTGTTATAGGTTAATGGTTTATAAGAGTGCAGGAAAGCATAATATTTAATAGGCGAGTAAGAGCGCGTAGCGAACAACGAGCATAGCGAGGCGAATGGACAATTGAACCTTGACAAGT
>CACXCH010000032.1 GCA_902766085.1 uncultured Eubacteriales bacterium | reverse complement strand
TAGAGCACATGCCCTCTAAGCATGGTGTCGGGGGTTCGATTCCCTTCTGACCCACCAAACACAATTCTAAATTTAAGAGAATTAAAAATCTGAAGATCATTATTAAATCAATGACTTTCAGATTTTTTTATTTTTTTAAAACACAAAAAAGAGAACATTTCTGTTCTCTTTTATTAATCACTAAAATCATTATCTAGTATTACATTAAAATCATATTTTGGATATTTTTCTTTAAGCTCATTTATTATATTTGCAATTTCTTTATTTGGATACTTATTTTCAAAACTTATAATAATATCGAAGTATACGCACTTATCATTTTCATCAACATAAAATCCATGGACTTGTTTAATATCTTCATATTTTTTACATGTTTTTAAAATGTCTTTATATAATTCTTTGTATTCATTTTTGTCATTTGCAGCATAAATTCCAATTGTAAATATAATTCCAAATTTTTCAAACAAATCATATTCAATTCTTCTAGTTAAAATATGAATGTCTTTCGCATACATATCATCGTCAACTTGAATATGCATAGTTCCTAAAGTTTTTAAAGGCCCATAACTATTTAAATTTAAATCAAAAACCCCCTGAACATCTTTGTACTTTTTTAGCTCATTTTTTATTTTTGAAATTACTTCTGAATCCGATCTTTCGCCTAAAATCATACTTAAAGAATCTTTCATCATTTCAATCGCGGATTTTATAATAAAACAGGCAATAATAACACCAAGATAGCCCTCAAGAGTTAATCCAAATGAAATATTTATAATTGCACCAATTAAAGCTGTAAAAGAAAGGATAGAATCCATAAAAGCATCTTGGCCTGAAGCAATTAAACTTTCTGAATCCAATTTCTTCCCCATAGTTTTTACATATTTTCCAAAGAAGAATTTAACAACAACTGCAACAGCAATAATTATTAAGGAAGTTGCTGTATATTCAGCACTTTCCTTTGAAATTATTTTTTCGATTGACTCTTTAATAGCAGTAATACCAGCCATTAATACAATTAAAGAAACAATTGTTGAAGTTAAATATTCAATTCTGCCATAACCATAAGGATGTTTTTTGTCAGGCCTTCTGTTTGCTAGTTTGGTTCCAACAATTGTTACAACGGAAGATATTGCATCTGTTAAGTTATTTACAGCATCCAAAACAATTGCAATAGAACCCGTAATTATTCCAATTATAGCCTTAAACACAACTAATACAATATTTACTATAATTCCTAGTACACTTGTTTTTATAATCTTTTTAGTACGTTCCATATCACAATTCTCCATTTTCACCTACATATTTGTCTGCATTATTACTTATAAAGTTTTGATTTAGTATTGACTTAATCAATTCTACAAAATCTTTTTCATCAATTCTATATGATGATATATAAAACTTATAATCATTATATTTGAAAAAAGCTTCATCATTTATCTTACTGCTATCAAAGAAATTTTCTATTTTAAATAATTTCACTTCATTTCCACTAATCGTTGAGCTTTGAAAATCGTTTTCGCTTGGAATCATACATTGTAATATTTTATTTTCTTTAGTACTTCTTCTTTTAAATCATTATTTTTCATAGCCATAATCCCATCTTCTAAATTTTTTTATAATTTTCCTAATTCTATGAAGTATAGTCTTAACATTGCTTGTAGATAAATTTAACATTTTGGCTATTTCTTTTATTGATTTTGTTTCATAATAAAACAATATAAAAATTTTACATTCGTCTTGCTTTAATGTAGTTAACGTATCTAAAATAACTTTATTTTGTTAATTTTCTTCTATATGATTTTCAATATTATAAGTATCTATTAATTGCTCTTCATAATCTAATATCTTTATTTTTCATTTTACTATTCTAACATGATCTGTATCTGATCTTGATTTTTCAAAAAATCAAAAAAGATTATATCTCCTGTTTAAGAAATATAATCTTCTCTATTATTGTTTTTTACTCGCCAACTTGATTCCTTACGTTTTCTATAACTTCTTCTCTCGTCATATTATCGCTAGAATATGGGAAAATTACCTTATTCGGAGTTTTTATGTATATATGCCACCATAATTTGTAATTACCATCACAATAATTTACAAATTCAATAAATTTATCAGTTGCATCATCAATATTATTATAATTTTCAATATAAATATCACAATACAAAATGTCATCTTCTATTTTTTCATTAACAGTAAAACTATTTTTACTGTTACTATCCCATTTATCAAAATAATATTTTAATTCCCTTTGAGGATAATCTTCAACAAGTGATCCAAAATTTTTAATTGCTGTAAATTTAATGCCCGTTTTATCCTGTACTTGAAAAAAATACTTGCCATTTTTATTCTCATCTATTTGCTGATCTAAAAGTTTTACTTTTATACCATATTGAGCTTCAATAGTTTCCTCTGGATCAACATCCACCTGCAATTTTATATTCTGATAATTTATATAAAGCAAAAAAACAAGAAAAAAGGAAATAAAAATGAAAGAAAGAACACATATTATTTTTATTACCAATCCAGATACGGATATAACTTTATTAATTTTGTTTATATTACCTATGCTTTTTTCATCTTTCAAATCAGAAAAATCTGTACTATATAGAGCTGCTTTCTTTGCTTTTTGTTCCTTGTCCCAATTCTCAATTTCATTCCAATCCTCTTTATTACTCATTTGAATATCCTTTTAGTTAATTATTTTATTTATGATAACATTTATAAATAAAAAAGTAAATATTAATATAAACATCTTGTAATTAATTTCTGATAATGTATTACAATTCAAGATTACGATTGATATTTTCTATTGAACTGATTATGAATTGTAACGAGGATATCATAGCAATACATTGTTATTAAAAGCGCTAAAATAATATAGCTGGCCTTATTAATTGACATATAATGAAAAAGTAGTATACTTTGTTTAGAATAAATAAAAGCATTGTCTGAAAGAATGCAATTACTGATGTATTATTATGTTTTTAAACGGATATAAAAAATATTTTTTAAAAACAAAAATTCTAATACAAAATTTATAATCAAAGGAAACAAGACTATGTATAAATTGAAAATTTATAAAAATGTTAAATATATATCAAGAAAAATTCCAGTTTTAATATTGATAAATTATGACGACACAGGTGATGAGATTTTTGAAAAGGCAAGAAAAAAGATAAAACAAGACTTTGTACTTGCAGTAATTTATAATATAAATTGGGACAAAGACCTATCTCCATGGAAAATTGAAAAAATAAACAAATATGATAACTTCGAAGGTGGTGCAGACAATTTTTCGAGAATTCTTAATGGGGAAATATTAGAAAAAATAAGGAAAGAAACAGATAATAACATTAAAGAATTGATACTATGCGGGTATTCTTTAGCCGGACTTTTTTCATTATATGAAATATACAAAGTTGGTAATTTCTCAAAAATTGTTTGTGCATCAGCATCTTTTTGGTACCCAAATTTCATTGACTTTATAAAACAACATGAGCCTGTTATCATACCTAAAAAAATATATTTTTCTTTAGGAAATAAAGAAAGCAATGTAAAAAACGAAATTTTAAATAAAGTGGAAGAAAACACAATTTTCTTATCAGACTATTATAAAAAATTTAACATAGAAACAAAATATGATATAAATGAAGGAAATCATTTTTATGATGTAACTAATAGAATCGTTAAAGGAATAGAGTGGATTCTTAAATAACTATAGAAAAAGCATTTCATTACAAAAGCTTGTAAATTTTTTTGTTATATGGTATAAAGGTAGAGTAATAATTAATTACGAGGGGGAACAATATTGGACAAATTTATTATAGAGGGTAACACTGTTTTAAAAGGTGAGGTAGAAATAAGCGGAGCAAAAAACGCAGCTGTTGCTATTATACCAGCAACATTGTTAGTTAATGGAATTACAACACTAGAAAATGTTCCAAATATAAGTGATGTAAAAATATTATGCGAAATTATGAAAAAACTAGGTGCCAAAATTTCTTGGATTTCTGAACATTCTTTGAAAATTGACACAACACATATAAATAGCACAAATGCGCCACTTGATATGACAAGTAAATTTAGAGCTTCATATTATCTAATAGGAGCATTACTAGGTAGAGCAAAAAGAGCTCAGGTAGGCTTGCCTGGAGGATGCAATTTAGGAGCACGTCCAATAGACCAACATATAAAAGGATTTGAGGCTTTAGGAGCTGAGGTTGATGTTTCACAGGGAAAAATAACTGCAACTACTAAAAAGCTAGTGGGAGCTCCAATTTATTTTGATGTTGTATCTGTTGGAGCAACTATAAATCTAATACTTGCATCTGTTTTAGCAGAGGGCACAACAGTTTTAGACAATGTTGCAAAAGAGCCACATATTGTTGACGTAGCAAACTTTTTAAACTCAGTAGGAGCTGATATTAGAGGTGCAGGAACAGATACTATAAAAATTAATGGAGTTACGGCTTTAAATGGGAACCACACTTATTCTGTGGTTCCAGATCAAATTGAGACAGGGACATTTATGTGTGCAGCTATGGCATCTCATGGGGATATATTAATAAAGAATTGTATACCAGAGCACATGGACTCATTAACTGCAAAAATAATTGAAATGGGTGGAGAAGTTGATATTAAAGATGATACAATAAGAGTAAAATACAATAATGTTATCAATCCTGTAAATATTAAAACAGCACCATACCCTGGATTCCCAACAGATTTACAACCACAATTAGGAGTAGTTTTATCTCTAGCCAATGGCACAAGCATAATTAATGAAGGAATATGGGAATCAAGATTCCAATACACAGCAGAACTTAACAAAATGGGAGCAAAGATTACGGCTCAGGGGACTACAGCAATTTTTGAAGGAGTAGAAAAACTAGTAGCAGCACCAATTTATGCATCTGATTTAAGAGCTGGAGCAGCATTGCTAATCGCTGGAATCATTGCCGATGGTGAAACACAATTATATAATATTCATTATATTGATAGAGGATATGAACACATAGAAGAAAAATTTAAGAAATTAGGAGCTAAAATATCGCGTATATCAAATTACGATGATTATGCTAATTAAATATATATAGCTTTAAAAATACAAGACTATAATTATGCAAAAGAAAGAGAAATAAATGTTTAAATTTTGTAATTTATATAGTGGCAGTTCAGGAAATTGCTCATTAGTTGAGACAGAAAATACAAAAATTTTAGTGGATGCAGGAGTTACTGCAAAAAAAATACAAGATGGACTTAAGGAATGTAATGTTAGCTTAAATCAAATTGATGCAATAATAATCACCCATGAACATTCTGACCACGTAAAAGGATTGCAAGTTTTATGTAAAAACAATGATATAAATGTATATGCAAATTCACACACATTTACAATGATGAAACAAGCAATTCCAGAAAATCAAAAAAAATATTTTAATACAAATGAATTTTTTGAGATAAATGATTTAAGAATTTTCCCATTTTCAATACCACACGATGCCGCTGATCCATGCGGTTTCAGCATTTATCACAATAACCATAAAATAAGTATTGCTACAGATATTGGACACATGGAAAATAGGATAATTGACGAATTGTCAGGTAGTAACTATGTTTTACTTGAATCAAATTATGAACCAGATATGTTAAAATGCTCAAAATATCCATATAGTTTGAAAAGAAGAATCCTTGGAGAAAATGGACATTTATCAAATGAGGATGCAGCAAATACAATTTCCATACTAACAAAACAAGGCGTAAAAAACTTTTCACTAGGACATTTGAGTGAACAAAACAATTTACCAGAACTTGCATATCAAACTACAATGAATCAAATAATTTCAAAGAATGTATTTGATGACAAATTAAGGCTAAATGTATGTGATAGATATAAGCCAAATGACTCAATAGATATTGAACAAATAGCTCTTTAATATGCGCCAAGACACAAAATAGCAAATTAACAAGAAAATAAATACAACTATGAAAGAAATCTATTCAACAAATACTTTAATAAATGAGGAAAAAATGGAACATATAAATATATATTGTGTTGGAAAAATTAAAGAAAATTACCTAAAAGAAGCAATTAACGAATATTCAAAAAGGTTAGGGAAATACTGTATTCTAAATATATATGAATACCCAGACAAACCATTGCCTGACAAGCTCAACGAATCAATCGAAAAGCAAATAATTGAACAAGAAAGTGAACAATTACTGAAAAACTTGAACACAAACGATTATAATATTTGCCTAGATTTAACGGGAAAAAGTTATACATCAGTTGAGTTTGCAAAACATATACAAGAAATACAAATGGTTAGCAGCACAATAAACTTTATAATAGGCGGGTCCTTAGGACTTAACACAGAAATAAAAAACTTCTGCAATGAAAGAATATGTTTTTCGAAAATGACATTTCCTCATCAATTAATAAGAGTATTTTTGCTAGAACAAATCTTTAGAGCGTTTAAAATAAATAACAATGAAAAATATCATCATTAGAATTATGAGCAAATAATAAAATTATGACACTTAAATAAAGGGTTTTATTAAATTATTCTTGGGGCTACTCAAAATAAAATCATAGAATGAAAATAAATTACATTGAAATTAATTTAACAATTCTTCTAAAAAATAATACTGAAACAAATCTCCTAACGAAAGTAAAAATTGAAATAAATAATAATATTTTAAAAAAATATCCCATAAGATTCCTTTCACGTTGCATATCTATAATATAGCCCTAAAACAAATATGTCAATATAAAAAAACTAAAAAATTGAAGAATCGTATGACAGAAACCTTTAAAAAGCGACAAAAAAATACTATTTTGTACAAAATATGAAAATATTACCGATAAAAAAGAAGGGAGAAATATAATATGAGTAACGGAAAAAAATTACGCAAAAGCAATACTGACAGAAAAATTTTCGGAGTATGTGGTGGAATTGCAGAATATTTTGGAATAGATTCAACAATAGTCAGACTAATATGGGCTGTTCTAGCTTTTTTCTTTGGCTCTGGGATCATTCTATATTTTATTTTTGCACTTGTAATGCCAGATGCCATCGATTAAAAAACGATTCCATACTAATAACTTTTTTACAATAAAAGCTAAAAAGCGTAATATTTAATGGTTCATTAGCCATAAAATATTATGTTTTTTTTACTATAATTTGATAATCTATTAACCAGTAATAAAAAATGATTGGAATTATTCTCCAATCATTTTTTTGATTTCATTATACAAAATTGGCTTAAATTCTTTCATCGAAAGAGGTTCATTATACAAAATACAAGTAAAACAAGTGCTACTAACAAGCTCAATAATCATAAATAAAGTTGCATCAGGATTTTCTAGCTTAATGTTGTTGCTTTTAACTCCATTTAAAAACAAGCTTCTAAGGCTATTACTCTGTGATTCATTATAAGAATACAAATTAACTATAGTTTTGTTAAAAACTCCAAGTCCTAAATCTTTTGAAATAAACTGAAGCAACAATTTATCCTTAGAAAGTTCATCGATTACAGAATCAATTATAAAAATAATCTGATCAGAAAAATCGGTGATTTTAGTTTTCTGCAATTTTTCAATAGCATTATTAAAAAGTTTGCTCGACTTTTTCATAATGATAATATCTCTAAGCTCATACTTATCCTTAAAATATAAATAAAAAGTACCTTTAGCGACATTAGCCTTATCAACAATGTTTTGAATAGATGTATTTTTTATTCCCTGAGTTGTAAAAAGCTTAAAGCCTTCATCAAGTATACGCTGCTCCTTATCATTTTTTGAAATTTCATCTTTCTGACTACATATATGCTTATTGCTACTTTCTGCATTTGAAATTTTAGAACTATTAACCAAAGAATCTTCATCTTCGTTTTTTTTACCTAAAATACCTTTGCCAATAGAACTTTTCCCTCTAGAAAAACCAATTTTTTTCTTGCTTTCATTTATTAAATTAAAAAAATTACTTTCACTCATAAAAAACACCTACGATATATTATAATATTTCACATTTTTAATCATTACATAGTATAAATCTATAATATAGTAATATCACAAAACTGACCAATAGTCAATAATATATAAAAAACACTTGACTTGGGATAAAAAATAGACTATAATAGAGAATGACCGTTGGTCAGTTAACAAAAAATACCAAAAATAGGAGGTAAAAAGGTAAATGCAAAAATTCGGAAAATTTGTCACAAAATACAGGAACATAATTCTTGTAATTGCTTTAATACTTTTAATTCCATCAATTATTGGAATGAAAGCAACAAGAGTTAACTACGATATTTTGTCATATCTACCAGATGACCTAGATACAATAGAAGGACAAAATATTTTAAAAAATGATTTTGGAACAGGATCATTTTCAATTATATTAGTTGAAAATATGCCAACAAAGGATATTTTAAAGCTAGAAGATAAAATCAGAGAAATTGATAATGTAAAAGCAGTAGCAAGTGCTGCAGATTTACTCGGAACAACTATTCCTGATGAAGCAATTCCAGAGGATTTGAGAAGCAAAGTTTACTCAGGAAAAGATACGATGATTCTGGTTACATTAAAAGACTCAATGTCATCAGATGCCTCAATGGAAACAATTGAAAAATTGCGTGATATAACTGGAAAACAATGCAAAGTAAGTGGAGTAACAGCAGGACTTCTTGACACAAGAGATTTATCAGAAGCGGAAGTTGCAATATATGTAATAATTGCAGTTATACTTTGCTTAATAGTATTACAATTAGCACTTGATTCATATTTCGCACCAATATTGTTACTCTTAAATATAGGAATTGCAATTTTATATAATATGGGAACAAACGTATTTTTAGGAGAGATTTCTTATATTACAAAAGCAATAAGTGCAGTACTTCAATTAGGTGTTACAATGGACTTCGCAATATTCCTTTATCACAGCTATTTACAAGAAAAGGAATCAGGCAAGGACAAAGAAGAAGCAATGGCAAATGCCATAGCCTCAACAATGACATCAGTAATAGGAAGTGCAACAACTACAATTGCAGGTTTCTTAGCACTATGCAGTATGAGACTAACTCTAGGTAGAGACATAGGAATAGTAATGGCAAAAGGTGTTTTATTTGGACTAATTTGTGTAATCACAGTTTTACCAGCATTAATCTTAGCATTTGACAAACTAATTGAAAAAACACGTCATAAACCTTTACTACCAAAATTCAAACACCTAAAAGATTTCAATATCAAACATTACAAAGCAATACTAGTGATATTTGTAATAATGCTACCATTTGCAATATGGGGATACAAAAATGTAAAAGTTTATTATAACCTAGATAGCTCATTACCCAATAGCCTATTAAGTGTTCAAGCAAACAATGAATTAAAAGAAAAATATGGAATCGTAACAACTGATTTACTATTAGTTGACAAAGATATGCCTCAATACAAAGTAGAAGAAATGATTGACAAGATAAACAATCTCGACGGAATATCTTGGTCAATAAGCTATTCAACTCTAGCAGGAACAAATATTCCAGTTGATGCATTACCTAAGGACATAAAAGATATTTTCATAACAGACAAATATCAAATGATAATTATAAACTCAGATTATGAACTAGCAACAGATGAACTAAATAAGCAAATATCTGACATCAACACAATTATTAAACAGTACGACGAAAATGCAATTCTAGCAGGAGAAGGACCATTAATGAACGACCTAGTTGAAATCAGTAATCACGACTTTAACAGTGTAAACTGGGTATCAATTGCTATAATATTCGTAATAATGATATTCGTATTAAAATCTGCAAGTTTACCAGTATTACTAATGTTTGCAATCGAATTTGCAATATTCATAAATATGGGTATTTCAAGCTATACAAATACAACATTACCATTTGTAGCATCAATAGTAATTGGAACAATTCAACTAGGAGCAACAATTGATTATGCAATACTAATAACTACAAAATATATAACACAAAGAAAGAGCGGAAAAACAAAAAATGAAGCTATTGATTATGCATTAGGAACATCAATAAACTCAATAGTAACAAGTGCTCTATGCTTCTTTGGAGCAACATTTGGAGTAGGAGTATATTCAGATATTGAATTAATTGGATCATTATGTATATTGATGGCAAGAGGAGCATTAATCAGTATGGCAGTTGTAATCACAGTTTTACCAGCATTTTTAATAACATTTGATAAACTAATTTGCAAAACAACTGCAGGAATGACGAAAATTACAAATTAATATAAACTGAATTATTGAAAAACACAAGTAAAAGTTTTCAACCTATAGACTCTAAACAAAAAAACATAAACAAAAAATCAATAAAAAGCTTAAGAACAACACTAAGCTAGAATAAAAAATAATTATAAACTGTTTATTTTTCAAAACAAAATTACTATGTAAAAAAATAAAACTTATATAAAAGAAAGGAAGAAAATATGAGAAAGTTTGATTTAAGTAAAAAAGTTGTTGCTGCAGTACTTACTGGAACATTAGCTCTATACACTATGCCAGTGTTTGCTGCTAGCAAAGACGAAGTTGTTTATTCCAAAATTAATGGAAACAACGAAGACTATTCTACAATAGTCAGTGACAAAATCACAAATGACCAAAGAGAAGAATATATTAACGATTTATCAAATTTATTAAATATCGTTAATACAAGCGGAGATGAAACATTTACACAAGATGGAAACAAAATAGTATGGAACGCAAATGGCAACTCACTATCATATCAAGGAGACACTGAACAAGAACTACCAATAAAAACAACTGTAACATATAAACTAAATGGAGAAGAAGTTACAGCAGATGAATTAAAAGGAAAAGAAGGCAGAGTTTCAATCACTGTAAACTATGAAAACTTAGATGAGCATAATGTAAAAATAAATGGTAAAACACAAAAAATGTATACTCCATTTATTGTAGTTGCAGGTCTATTGATAAACAAAGACAATAATGAAAATATTACAGTAACCAAAGGAAAAGTTGTTGACAATGGAAAAAATGCAATTGCAATAGGAATGGCATTACCAGGATTACAAGAAAGTTTGGACTTATCAAAATCAGATGTTGATATTCCAGATTCAATAACCTTTGAAATGGATGCAACAGATTTTGAAATGAACAACATTATTTCTTATGTAACACCAAAGCTAATTGAAGAAGCTGATTTAGATATATTTAACGATATGGATGAAATTTTTGACAAAGCAAATGAATTACAAAACGCAAGCAACAAATTAGTTGATGGTGCAAATCAAGTAAATGAAGGAGCATCACAATTAAAAACTGGAATGAGTTCAGCATTATCAGGAGCAAATACAATAAAACTTGCTGTTGAAGAATCAAGAAACAGCCTAGTAAATGACAAATCATCAGCACTAAAACAATCACAAATTGAATCAATAGGACAAAGCAGTGCAAAAAGTGCAAAAGCAGGAATAGTATCACAAGAAAGCTCAATAAAACAAACGGCAGATAGTGGAATAGAGAGTCAATCTGCTGTGATAAAATCACAAATGGTTGCAACAGCAAAACAAATTGCTGAAGCAACAGCAATATCAACAGCAAAGCAAGTAGCAGAAGAAACTGCATATAACACAGCAAAACAAGTAGCTGAGGAAACAGCAATATCAACAGCAAAACAGGTAGCAGAAGAAACAGCATATAATACAGCAAAGCAAACAGCAGAAGAAACAGCATATAGTACAGCAAAACAAATAGCAGGAACAACAGCAGTATCAACGACAAAAAGTGTTTATGATAATTTATTAAAAAATAATATCATATCAACAGAAGTTTATAATGAATTAGTTTCTTCAATTGACCAAGATACAATAAAGAATGCTTCAAATAGTACAATCGAAGCTCAAGAAAAAACAATAAAAGCCAATGCAGACAAAACAATAGAAAGCCAAAAAGAAACAATAATAGCCAATGCTGATAAAACAATAGAAAGCCAAAAAGAAACAATAATAGCCAATGCAGACAAAACAATAGAAAGTAAAAAAGAGACAATAATAGCCAATGCCGACAGTGCAATAGAAGCTCAAAAAGACACAATTATAAAAGCAGCAGATATGGGAATAGAAGCTAAAAAAGCTACAATAGAAGCAGGAGCAATGGCAAGTGCAAAACAAATAGCAGAAACAACAGCTTATGAAACTGCACAAGCAGTAGCATCAAGTGTTGGACAACAAGTTGGAGAAACAGTAGCATCTCAAGTAGCAGACGCCGTAAAAACAGAAGCTCTAAAGCAAGTAGCATCAAGTATGGACACATTAGCAGACGGCTTAGGAGAACTAACAGATGGACTTGAACAATTAAACAATGGCACAGAAGCACTATCAACTGGAACACAAGAACTATCAGATGGAATGACAGAATTTAACGAAGATGGAATCAAAAAAATAGCAAATTACATCAACGGAGATGTAAAAGACTTAAAAGAAAGAGCAGAAGCACTTAAAGACTTAGCAAATGATTATAACAACTTCTCAGGAATAGACGAAAAT
>CACXCH010000031.1 GCA_902766085.1 uncultured Eubacteriales bacterium | reverse complement strand
TTTAATATTCAGTTCTGCATTTAATTGGTTTAATCTTTCTAATTTATCTTTCAATACTTGCTCTTGAGGAAATTCCTTTTGAACTTCAACTTTTGCAATTTCAAATTGTTTATTAAGATTATCTAAATTATCTCGTTCTTCAGGTATTTTCTTTTCAATACCTTCAAGAAGATTATTTATTCTTGTAATATTACCAAATACATCAGTTCCTAAATCAGTTTTATAAGAAGATTTATTTTGTAATGTAATTTGTGCCATTCCAAAAATTGAATCTATTTGCAAAATCATTTTAAATCCGCGATATTCTCCAATTTCTTTTACATCACTTCGTTTCATATCATCTAATAAAGCAAGTAGTATTTTTCCTGCTTGTTCCTTATCTGTATATGTTGTACCATTTAAAGTCATAGGGGAGAAAGAGTTTTCTTCAGATATAGGCTTTGTATATTCTTGTAGTTTAATAATATCTTCTTCCATATTAGCCAGTTTTTTATTAAGTTTTTCAATTTGAATAGGGTAATACTTTGCAATTTTATCTTGTAATTCAAATTTTTGGCTTAAAAAGTTTTGTTTAAGAAGTTGTAATTTGCTTACATCTGCGTCTAGGTTTGTTTTTTCTAATATTCTATTATCTCCAGTTGCAAGTGCTTTAATTTCTCCATAAGATAAAGCCTTTTCATCAATATCTTCCATTTGTCGCATTGGTGTTTTAGATGTCATTATTTGAGAAATAAAAGTCTGCTTTTGCTCAACTAATTGATATAAGTAACTATCAAAAGTACCTTCAGTAACATAGGTATAAATATGTACTTTTGAATTTTGATTTCCTTGTCTAACCATTCTACCATTTCTTTGTGTTAAATCACTAGGTTTCCACGGACAATCAAGATGATGTAATGCAATCAGTTTATCTTGCACATTAGTTCCTGCACCCATTTTTGATGTAGAACCAATTAAAACTCTAACTTCTCCAGTTCTAACTCTACTAAATAATTCCTTCTTTTTAGCCTCGTTGTCAGCCTCGTGTATAAACTTAATTTCATTTTCAGGAATACCTTGTAAAATTAGTTTTCTTTTTAGGTCATTATAGCCATCAGTAAATTCATAATCTTCTGCAAGTAACTCGTCTTTAGTTTTTATAACTTTTGGTGTAGATAAATCACAAAATACTAATTGAGTTAGTTTTTGTTCTTTTGTATCATTCCATATTTGATAAACATTATGACTGCATACATTGATTTTAGAATTTGCGTCATCATCAAGATTAGGGTCAATAAGTCTTTGATCTAATGCAAGTTTTCTTCCTTCATTAGTTATTTTAAGCATATTATCTTCACTTGGATCAACTTGTCCATTACGAATTTGCTCTGCTCTTTCTCCTAAAGCAGAAACCATATCTTTTTGGTCTTGACTAGGTTTAGTAACAACATTATGATTTTCTGCGTCAGGTCTTGGAAGTTTTAATGTTTCTTGTGTTTGAATATCGGCTACTTCCTTAAATAAACTCATAAGTTCAGGCAAATTATGAAACTTTGCAAATCGTGTTTTTGACCTGAACGAACTACCTTCAGGAGCAAGTTCTATTGCAGTTATTGTTTCTCCAAAAGTGCTTGCCCAAGCGTCAAAGTGTTGTAAATTATTTTTTACAAGTTCATTATATTGTAGGTATCTTTGCATTGTATATAGTTCAGCCATTGTATTACTTACTGGTGTTCCTGTTGCAAAAACTGTACCTTTACCACCAGTAATCTCGTCTAAATACTGACATTTCATAAATAAGTCAGAAGATTTTTGTGCCTCTGTTTGTGCAATACCACCAACATTACGCATTTTTGTATATAAAAATAAGTTCTTATAATTATGAGCCTCATCTACAAAAAGTTTATCTACTCCTAATTCTTCAAAAGTAATTACATCATCTTTTCTATCTTGTTTATTAAGTTTTTCAAGTTTTGACTCAATAGACCTTCTAGTTTTTTCTAGTTGCTTTACACTATAACTATTACCTTCATTATGTCTTTTAGCCTCATTTATACTATTAACTATATCTTCAATTTGTTTTCTTAATAATTCTTCTTGTCTTTCAATACTCATAGGTATTCGTTCAAACTGACTATGCCCAATAATTATTGCGTCAAAATCCCCAGTTGCAATACGGCTACAAAATTTCTTTCTGTTTTTAGTTTCAAAATCTTTTTTTGTAGTAACTAAAATATTTGCAGAAGGGTAGAGTTGTAAAAATTCACTTGCGAATTGTTCAACAATATGATTTGGAACTGCTATAAGTGGTTTATTACACAAACCTAACCTTTTACTTTCCATTGCAGCAGCAACCATTTCAAAAGTTTTACCTGCACCAACCTCGTGAGCAAGAAGTACATTATTTCCATACAAAATATGTGCTACAGCATTTAATTGATGTGGTCGCAATTTAATTTCAGGGTTCATACCTACAAAATTAAGATGACTACCATCAAAACTACGAGGAATGATTGAATTGAATTTATCATTATAAATCCTTGTAAGTTCTTCTCTACGACTAGGTTCTTTCCATACCCATTCAATAAAGTTTTGTTTTATTAAATCTTGTTTACTCATTGCTATTGCAGATTCTTTTTTGTTTAATACTCTAGTTTTATTTCCGTCCTCATCATAGATAGTATCATATATTTTTACATCTTTTAGGTTCAGAGTATTTTCAATAATTTTATAAGCATTTATTCTATGAGTACCATAAGTAGAGTTTGCTTTTACATTTCCGTAATCAGAGTTTTTATTAGTAACATACCATTCTCCAGTTATATTAGAATATTCAACATCTATTGAGTTACTTTTAGAATAACTATCATAATGGTATCTAGGAGTGTCTAGTAAGTCAAAAATAAAATCTCTTATATAATTTGTCGGAATCCAAGTTGAACCTAGTTTTATACCAATTTCACTAGCATTTATATCTTTGGGTATTACTTCTTTTAGTGAGTTAGCATTTATTTCAAATGTAGAGTCGGTTTCTGCAAGAGTTTTTGCAATATTATATTTTTCTCTTACATTTCCACTTAAATATTCATCAGCAGTTTGATATTCATATTCCTGTTTTTCATTATTATTAGTAAATGGAACTTTAAAAATTTGACCTTGTAAATCTTCTATAATATCTTCTTTGGGTTTACCTACAAGTTTTGACATATAATCCAAGTCAACTTTTGCTTTTTCTTGTAATGAAACAATTAAAGCCTCGTTTGAATTATCAACTCTATCAATGACAATTCTAGGTTTTATAGTTCTTTTTGTAAAAATATCTGCTTTCCCTTGAAATTTACCTTCACTATCAATTTTTTCAAGAGAGCAAAGCAAAAAATAACTGCTATCATTTGAAAAAGCAGATTCATTTGCTCTTGAATTTATAAGTCCATAGTTTGCAGTGAATTTATCATATAAATCAGATAGTTCTTTCTGACATTTTTCTATTTCTTCATCTGGATGTTCTTCTAGTTGCAAATCAATAA
>CACXCH010000030.1 GCA_902766085.1 uncultured Eubacteriales bacterium | reverse complement strand
CGGAATACTTACCTGAACTCCTTTTGGAACATATACAAAAGATCCTCCTGACCATACCGCATAGTGAAGTGCAATAAATTTGTGATCAGTCATTGGAACACACTTCATAAAATACTGTTTAACTAAATCCTCATATTCCTTAACAGCTGTGTCAAAATCAGTATAAATAACACCTTGTTTTACAAGCTCTTCTTTTATACTATGGTAAACAATTTCAGAATCATATTGAGCTCCAACACCTGCTAGGCTTTCTTTTTCGGCTTCTGGGATTCCAAGTGCATCAAAAGTATTTTTTATGTCCTCTGGCACATCTTTCCAAGACTTTTGCATCTTAGTTTTTGGTCTAACATAAGTTGCAATTTTTGACATATCAAGCTCACTTAAGTCTGGTCCCCAAGTAGGCATTTTCAATTCATCAAATTTCTTTAAGGCTTGCAATCTTAAGTCAAGCATCCACTTAGGTTCAGCCTTTTTCTCAGAAATTTCTCTAATAACATCTTCAGTTAAGCCTATCGTTTTAAAGCTATATTCATCTTTATTTTTTATATTATAAATATTCTCATTACTTTCATTATCAAATAAATTAGTATCCAAAATTTATTCCTTTCACATTATCATTAATTAAGATATTTTGCATAGCCTTCTTTATCAATTGCTTCTGCTATTTCCATTCCTCCAGTTTTAACAATTTTTCCGCCAACAAGAACGTGAACAAAATCAACTTTTAAGTTTTTCAAAAGTTTATTCGAGTGAGTAATTATCAAAATAGAATTGTTTTCATTTTTGTACATTCCAATTCCTTTTGAAACAATATTGATAGCATCAACATCAAGTCCAGAATCAGTTTCATCCAAAATTGCAAGTTTAGGATTTAATGTAAGCATCTGCAAAATTTCATTTTTCTTTTTCTCTCCACCTGAAAATCCAACATTTAAATCTCTTGTACTATAAGAGGGATTCATATCAAGCTTTTTCATATTTTCTTCAAGCTCTCTTTTAAAAGCAAAAATTCTTATTGGCTCGTTCGTTTGTGAAGCCTTAGCTGTTTTCAAAAAGTTCATAACAGAAATTCCTGGCACTTCCTCTGGGGATTGAAAAGACATAAAAATTCCTTTTCTTGCTCTTTCATCGGTTTTCAAGTTATTTATGTTCTCTCCTTCAAAATAAATATTTCCGCTTTTGATTTGATATTCAGGGTTATTCAAAATAATGTTAGCAAGAGTTGACTTTCCTGCTCCATTAGGTCCCATAATAACGTGAGTCTCACCTTTATTGATTGTTAAATTTAGTCCTTTTAATATTTCTTTATTTCCTGCATTTACAAATAAATCCTCTATTCTTAATAGTTCCATCTTGTATTTTATTCCTTCCTTAATTTTATTAATTTTTCAATTTTATTAGTTTCTCAATTTTATTAGTTTCTCAATTTTATTAGTTTCTCAATTTTATTAATTGGCTTTTTATTCTAAACTTCTAGTTTTTATAATACTTGTATTTTTTATTTTTTATCATAATTGTGTTTTTTATTAGCTTTTCATTTTGTTATTTTAAATTTATTTATTAGCCTATTTGCCTTTATTTATTATATGAATTTAATATTTCTTAAAGCAAAAATAGTAAATGTTAGTCTTGTCTAACATTTACTATTTTACTATTATTTTCTATCAATGTCAATTATAATTTGAAAATATTTGGATTTTAAGGTTACAGGTTAAGTGAAATATCATTTAAATTTTATTGAGTTAGCAAAATTTTAATTGACAATGCAACAGCTTCTTTAAAACTACGGATGTGCAAAGTATATTTGAAATCTCTTTTCTTGATTGTGTATAATAAAAAGAGAGTGTATAATAAAGTGTGGAAATTTAAAAATCTTTATGCTTTTATCCATTCTCTTATTTATCTTCTGCTAATATTTTTTTAACTTCTTCCTCGCTTAATTCTACTGCTTCTGCTATTTTCTTTATTGGCATTTCCATTGACGCCATTTTTTTTACAATTTCATGTTTGGCTTCTGCTTTGCCTTCCGTTTTGCACTTTTGAGTTGCATCATACATTCTTTGGTAATCGTCTCTCATTGCTATTTCTTCATTTAATGCTGCTCTTCTTAGTCTCTCATCTTGGCTTATTTTGTCTAGTTCAACTTTTGCTTCTTTTATATCATTATTTACTTTCATAATTTCTGATACCTCCGAATTCTCTGGATTATTTAGAAACATCATCCACTGCAATACTTCATCGTCTTTATTTTTCTCGTATTCTTTAATTGCTTTTGATATTACAATTATATGCATTTCAAAGTAATCTGTCAATATCACTTTTTCGTTATTTCTTTCCGTAATCCTCCATTCAGTGTGTGCTTTTGGTATTTTTTCAAATAGTGGTATTTCTGTATCAAGTATTATTATGCTTATTGCTTTTTTTAATGTATTATATCCTTCCCCTTGCTTTATATTGGCTGTATACATCTTTGCCCAATAATATAGAAATCTTTCTACCATTTTGTCGTGTGGTACTAGCTGCATTTCTATATCACAGTCAATGTTTCCGTTAAGCTCTGCTCGTACATCTAATCTTCCATTTTTGCTTTGAATATTATCATTTACTAAATCTTTACTCTTATCAAGATCAATTTTATTAATCTTAGTTTTTATAATATCTTCAATAAGCGCTTTTGTAATATTATCAGCTCCTCTTGTGAATAGTGTTTGAAATACTACATCATTCTTTGGCATTAGCGTGCTTTTTTTGATATTAATTCCATTATGTATCAAATTTTTGTTAAAGTCTCCTTCCTCAAATCTTTCCTTTTCTTTTAAGCTTTTTTCACTAGCTATGCTTTCAGAATAATTAGTTGTTTTTTTCTGTAGAATTATTGCCTAAAATCTTAACTCCTCCTGTTGCTTCAACTGTTTTAGTTGCCATGTCCTTTATTTGCATATATGCTTGATCTAATTTTTCTTGCAATTTGTTTTTTTCTTCTGAAATTTTGTCAAGTTCAGCTTGTAAGCTCTCATTCTTGTCTTTCTGTCTATCTATTGTGCTTTGAAAGTCTTTTTTTAATAGTTCTGTGTTGTATTTATTGTCTTTTTCAATCGTTGCTGTTGCGTCCTTTTTTCCTCTTTCATATTCTTTTTTTAATGATTCGTCAATTCCTGCAACTTTATTTTCTAGTTCAGTAATATATGATTTTTTGCTTTCTAATTCTGATAAAATTTCCTTTTGTTTTTCCTCTTGCTCTTCTAGTTTTTTCTCCCTGATTGCTTTTTCATCCTCCCATTTATTGTTTTCAATCTCTCTTTCTCTTTTCAATTTGTAATCATATTCTTCGTTTTCTCTTTTTCTTTCGATTTGGATTCTTTTTGTTTCGGAATTAAATTCATTTTCTAGCGTTTCTTTTTTGCTATTATATTCATTTTCCAATTCATTTATTTTTGCATTTATTTCTTCCGTTTTTTTCTCTTTTTCGTCCTCAAGTTTTGATATGTAATCTTTTTCAGTATTAGTAATTAGTACTAAGTTGTTAAGTTCATCTTCAATACCATACAATTCTTTTATTTTTTCCTCTTCAGTCTCAATTGCAAGTTGTAATTTTTTAAATTTTTCAATAAGTTCATTTGAAAAAATATTTAGTTGAATATTAGATTTTGTTTCTTCTATAGCCTTTTCTTTATTTTTTGTTTCTTCTTCCTTTTTTGGATCGTATTTTGTTTCTTTAAGAATCTTTTCTCTTTTTAATGACTCATTTAGTGCTTCTAATATCTCAGCTTTAGTGTTCTTTAGTGTAACCTCTTCTTTTTTCATATTTGATTTTCCTCGCATAATATGTTTATAAGATTGATTCTTATAAGCATATTCTTTCTTTTATATTTTAACAAAACAATTGTATCATAAAAAAACTATTCTATCAATAAATTATTAAGAAATTACTAAGCGAGCAATAAGAAGACGTGTTGAAAGCTTATGGTACTACTCATTTTAAGAGGCTACAATACGCTATTTCATTGAGCGCTTACAATAAAAAGTCCACACTTTACTTGACAATCTCTAGTTTTCTGTGTAGTAATCATCTCATCTATTGTAACATCAATCATTTTTAACATAAATTCTATAAATTCTGTTGAGTTTCCTGCTT
>CACXCH010000029.1 GCA_902766085.1 uncultured Eubacteriales bacterium | reverse complement strand
CCGGAGTGAACTACGCAAAAGCGAAATTTTTGAACGTTCCTTAGAAAGTGCAAACAAAAATTATTTATAATTTTTGTTTGTCACATCTAGTGGAGGCGTTCAAAACAGCAAGTCTACGAGCCATTAAATATTATGCTTTGTTGCACTTTAAATTTAAGAACTATTAACCTGTAACGTTTCTATCTATTTTTCTTACTTGAACAAATCAAAGTAATTAATTTTTGCCATTGTCAATCTTAATTTTGCCTTCATGAACAACTTTAACTTTCTTTATGGTTACATTAAACAAATCATCTTCTAGTAAAATTTGTAAATCCAATTCATCAATTTTTTTGTTTTCTCCTACTTTTAAAAGTACATTTGTTGATTCATCCATTCCTACAGGCAATGTACTATTATAGTTTGTGTATAAAATAATATTACTGAAAAATAATGCGTGATAATCATTTGATTCACTAACCCAATATATCTTTTCTACATCTTTGTCATTTATTAAATTATATGGATTAATATCGCCAATAATATATCCCTTATTTTTTTTGCTATAGTAAATTGGAATATTATATGGAACAGTTATTTTATTATAGGCTTCATTTAGTAAAGTACTTATTTCCCTAATTCTCTCCCTAAAGTCTTCAAGTGTTGTAGAATCATTAAATTTCATAATTGAAAATAAATCTCGTTTATTTTCCCTGTGTTTTTGTTTCTTTAGAAATTTAACTTCTGTGTAATCATTTTCTATTTCCCCAAGGATCTTTTTAGTTTCACTTTCCTTACTATATTGTTCTTTTAGTTTCTCGTAATCTTCCTCTATAGCATAAGAATTGCTTTTGGTAATTGTACTATTTATTGCAGATAGCATTTCTTTTGATACAAATATACTATCACATTCATCTATAGAAAGCTTTTTTCTTTGTAACTCATCAATTGCTTTGCAAAAATCATCAAAGTCATTATCGTAATCAAATGTTTTTTCTCTTGTGGTTTGTTTTATATTTTGATTTCCCTCTTCTAATGATTTTAAATTATCCTTATTAGTAAATTTCCAAAATTCAAAAATGCTCTTTTTGTGTTTTTCAATTTCATCCAAATAGTTACTTGCATTTTCAATTTTTCTTTCCATATTTATTTGCTTTAATTTTGCTGCATTGATATCTGCTTTTACATTGTTTGATTCATTTATTAACTCTTTTATCTCTTTTGAGATTTTTATTAAGTCTGATAATGTAAATATAGATGAATTTTCAAGTATTTCTTCCGTTATTTTTGTATCATCTACTTCATCTTTTAGGTTTCCAGTTGCAAGTACAATTTGAGCTTTTAGACTATTCATAATTTTTTTGTTATCAATTGCAAATTTTTTGTTACTGCTAAAGAAATATCTTACTTTTTTAAAGAAACTTTTTTTGCAATTCATAAACATTACTATTTGCTTTTCTTGGTTTGAATAAACTACATTCTGCTTATCAATAATTTCTCTTAAGCTCTTAAGATTTTCCTTGTCTTTCTCTATTTCCTTTTTGAGTCTATATTTCTCATCCTGTTGTTTCGCTGTTTCAGATGTAATAAAATTATGTAAATTTTCAATTGTTATTTCTTTATCATTATAAGTTAGAATTAATTTTCCATTTTTGTTAATTCTCGTTTCAAATTTGTATAAGTAGCTTGTTTCTGTCGATAAGATAAATAGGGCTTTAAAAAGAGTATACTTGTTTTCTAATTGTTCTTGTCCACTTATTACAATTCTATATTTTGTTTCTAAGTTATTTAATAGTTTAGTTTTTCCTATTATATATAGTTTATCTTCCTTTCCATCATTGGCTTCAATTGTTTGTGGCCATTGTTTTGTAAAACTCCAAATATAGTTTTCCAAGTCATCAATTTGTTTCGTATTAAATTTTGTTTCATCAAAATTTTCTTGGCATATTGGAACATATATTAAATTGTCATCGCTTAAAAGTTGCATTTTTATTAAATAGAATAATACTTCTGTTTCTCCCTCTTTTGAAGGAAACAACATAAAATATCTATTTTCAGATTTAGAATAATATATTTGCCATAGATAATTTTTATCATATTTTATAAAATATGGAATTTGGTTTTTGAAACTTTCTTGCAAGTTTTCTAATTCTTTTATTTTTTCAATTGAAGTTTGCTCTGCTAATCTTAAAAAGTCATTTTTATTGTTTTCAATGAATTCAGAAAGAGTTGTTGATTGATTATATCTTTCCTTTATATTCGTTGTTCTATCATTTTCGCCTATTAATATTGAAATTTCTTTTGGATTAATTTTTCTATATACTTTGTATGATGTGCTATTATCAATAGCCTTACTAACCTCATAAGAAGGCTTTGTATATTTTAAGCTTTCAGGTATATTATCAATATTTAAGCCAACATAATTTAGTATTTCGTTTTCCATTCTTTACTCATTCCTCTCCTTAGTCACAAACTGGGTTTAGAAAATCTTGTGGTATATTTTATTATGCATAAAAATCTTGTGCATTTTTATATTATACATAAAAAATTCTGTGGTAATTTTTATTAAATCAAAGTGCTAGATATAATTAAATTTTTATGTTTTTAGCCATTTAGGTAAATTTTCGTTATATTTATCAATTAAAATTCCAATTAAGTTCTCATAGCTTCCAACAATTGTTGATTGGATATATTTTGGATATTCTTCTTGATTATCCTTATTATGAAACTTTATATCAAACCTGTGTGTTATCTCAAAGTCAATTTGAATTTTAGCAAAGTAATTATCATTATAAAATAATTTTATCATCGGGCCATACATCGGAGCCTTGTTATTTTCGGTAAAGTTCAAATTGTTTTGTATAAGCGATTTTCTCATATTATCTACCGCTATATTCCACTCGTCAATTGTTCCAATATATTCTTCCTTTTTGGTGTTATCCCAATTTTCAACTTCATATTTAATTTGTAATCCTAGTTTATCAATAATTTCCTTTTGTATTGAGATTATCTCGTTAAGTGAGTTTATAATTTCAGCAGGGTTTACAAACATACTGCATTCTGTGACAGTAAACTGTCTGCTTTTTATTATTCCCTTTATATCTTTTTCATTTCTAAAAACTTCTGATGTCTCAAAAAATTTTACAGGTAAATTTTTATAACTATATTGATTTTGTTTATAAATACAACAATGAAATGGTGATAAATATGGTTTTAGATACAATTTTTCTTCACTATTGTTTTCAACTCTAAATAGCCTGTCCTTTTGACTTATAAATCTATCCTCAATTTTATAAATGTCAGCATTTGACAAGCAAGGTGTCTTTACAGGTTTAAAATTATTTAATAATAGCTTGTCCTCAACTTCATTTTGTATTTTTCTTATTATGATTTCTCCTTTTGGTAAAAATACTGGAAATCCTTTACCAATGCAATCTATAATTTCAAATAGTTCTAATTCTTTCCCTATCTTATTTATTTCTGAAATTTTCATTATATATCCTTTTCTTTACATATAGGTTTTTCCAACAATTAAATAGATCTTTTTATATTTTTATTTCATAGAAAATTACTTGTCCTTTACGTATCCAGGTTTTTCTAATAGCTCAAACATATTCGTTTTATATTTTTCTACTCCTGGTTGATTGAATGGGTTAACTTCAAGTAACTCAGCTGACATTGCACAAGCTTTTTCGAAAAAGTAAATTAATTCTCCAATGCTTTTACTATTTAATTCCTTTACATTTATTAGAATATTAGGTACATTTCCATCAACATGGGCTTTTATGGTACCTTCCATTGCTTTGTGATTAACAAAAGAAAGCTTCTTGCCTGTTAAATAATTTAAATTATCAAGATTATCTTCATCATAATTTATTGTTATATCTGTTTTGGAATTTTCAAAATTTAAAACAGTTTCAAACATTATTCTTCTTCCCTCTTGCAAATATTGACCTAGTGAATGAAGATCTGTTGTAAATTCAGCTCCAGTTGGAAATAGTCCCTTATTATCCTTGCCCTCACTTTCGCCAAATAGTTGTTTCCACCATTCAATGAAATAGTGCATCCTTGGTTCATAACTTTCCAATATTTCGATTGATTTTCCATTATCATAATGTAAATTACGAACAACTGCATATTGATAGCATTCGTTATACTCCAATGATTTATCAGAATATTTGTCCTCAGCTAAAATAGCTCCATCCATAATCTCATCAATATCAATGCCACTTGTAGCAATTGGCAATAATCCAACAGCAGTTAAAACAGAGAATCTTCCTCCTACATCATCAGGAATAACAAAGGTTTCATAATGTTCGGCATCAGCTAAAGTTTTTAGTGCTCCCTTTTTAGCATCTGTTGTAACATAAATTCTTTTTCTTGCTTCTTCAATTCCATATTTTCCTTCAATTATTTCACGAAAAATTCTAAATGCAATTGCAGGCTCTGTTGTAGTTCCGGATTTTGATATTACATTTATGCTAAAATCTTTTCCCTCAATTATATGAATTACATCATTTATATAATTAGGGCTAAGATTGTTGCCAACAAATATAACTTTAGGTTTTGATTCATCAGCCAAATACATTGACGAATGCAAGCTTTCAATTACAGCTCTTGCACCTAAATATGATCCCCCTATTCCGATTACTAAAAGTATGTCAGAATCTGATCTTATTTTTTTTGCAGCTTCTTTTATTTTTTTATATTCTTCTGAATTTTTATATTTACTTGGTAGATTTATCCATCCGCAAAAATATTCTTCTTGCTTTGATTTAACAATAAGTTCACTATTTATGTCTTCAACTACTTGAGAATGCTCAAATATTTGCTCCTTTGTGTATCCACAATTATTTAGATCAATTTTTATGTTAGACATAATCTCCTCCTTAGTAATTTTCATTGCCATTATATTACATATACAGCTTTTTTTCAATATGAAAAAATAAAAAAATATAACTAAGTAAAAATACTTAGTTATATTTTATAGCTATTGATGTTAGGTTGTATTTATTTTATCCAAATATACCCTTCTTTTTTACAGGAGGTTGCTCGTTCATTGTTTCAGCAAGTTTCATAATTAGATCCCTTTGCTCCTTTGTTAACCTCTTTGGCGTTTGTACTTGAACAGTGAATATTAAATCTCCATAAGAATTTGAGTTTAACTTTTTGAATCCCTTATCTCTTATTGTAAATTTAGTACCAGTTTGAGTTCCCTCCGGAATTGTAAATGATATATCATCACCAGAGACTTGTGGTATCTTTAATTCTGCGCCTAAAGTAGCTTGTGTTATGGTTATTGGAATAGTACATTCTACATTATCATTGTTTCTATTGAATATTCTACTTGGTTTTACATTTATGTTAATGTAAATATCTCCATTTTCACCGCCATTTTTCCCTGGCTCTCCCTTTCCTTGTAGTCTAAGCTTATATCCATCTTTAATTCCTGCTGGGACATCAACTTTTATTGAAACATTTTTTCTAATTGTTCCTTTTCCATTGCAATAGTCACAAGGATCTTTTATAACTTTACCTGTTCCTCTGCAGTTTTCACAAGGTCCAACAGTTTGAAATGTTGCAAATCCACCAATTGTTTGATTTTTTCTAACCTGGCCAGTTCCATGGCATACATTACAGGTCTCTATTTTTGTTCCAGGTTTAGCACCTGTTCCATTACAGTGGTCACATTTTATGTTCTTATTAATTGTAAATTCTTTTGTTACCCCTGTAAAAGATTCTTCAAAAGATATGTTCATACTTGTTTCTAGGTCATTGCCTCTTTGTGGACCATTAGATGCTCTAGCACTTGTACTTCTTCTTGATGGTCCTCCTCCAAATATTGAAGATACAAAATCGTCAAACACATCGCCAAATCCATCAAAGCCAGATGTTGTGTATGTATAGTTTCCTCCGTTAAATCCATTGAAACCATTGAATCCGTTAAATCCTCCGCCATTAAATCCTGCTTGACTTGGATCTGCGGTTCCAAATTGGTCATACATTTTTCTTTTTTGTGGATCAGATAGTACAGAATAAGCTTCTCCTATTTCCTTAAACTTCTCCTCTGCTTCTTTTCTATTGTCCGGGTTTGCGTCAGGATGCCACTTTTTGGCAAGTTTTCTATATGCTTTTTTTATCTCATCATCACTTGCATTTTTGCTAACGCCTAAAATTTCATAATAATCTTTATTAGCCATTGATTACCTCTTTGTCATTTTTCTTATTAATACTAGTAAAAATTAATATAACTTTTGGAGTGTTTAATAACACTCCAAGTAAGTTATATTTGTTTAAAAAAAATTTTTTATTTGTTTTCTTCTTCGCTATTTGCATCTGTAGTATTGTTATTTCCGCTTCCTGCTTGGTTTGCTTGGTTTTGAGCTTGCTCTGCAGCAGCTTTTGCAGCTTCTGGATTTTGTTGATATAGTTTTTCAGAAATAGAATAGAATACTTGTGTTAAACTTTCTGTAGATTTTTTAATTTCTTCAATGTCTTTTCCTTCAAGTGCTTTCTTTACTTTATCAATTTCAGCCTTAGCTTTTGATTTTTCTTCGCTGCTAATTTTATCACCAAGTTTTTCAAGTGTTTGTTCACAATTATATACTAAGCTTTCAGCATTATTTCTTGTTTCAATTTCTTCTTTTCTCTTTTTGTCTTCTGAAGCATGAGCTTCTGCATCTTTAACTGCTTTGTCAATTTCCTCATCAGTAAGGTTAGTTGAAGCAGTAATTGATACATTTTGTTCATTACCTGTAGCCATATCTTTTGCTGATACGTGAACTATACCATTTGCATCAATATCAAATGTAACCTCAATTTGTGGAACTCCTCTTGGTGCTGGTGCAATTCCTGTTAATTGGAATCTTCCAAGTGTTTTGTTATCTTGTGCCATTTCTCTTTCACCTTGTAAAACGTGTACTTCTACACTTGTTTGCCCATCTGCTGCTGTTGAGAATATTTGTGATTTCTTTGTTGGAATTGTTGTATTTCTTTCAATTAATTTTGTGAATACACCACCATAAGTTTCAATACCAAGTGATAGAGGTGTTACATCAAGTAATACCAAGTCCTTAACATCTCCTGCTAAAACACCACCTTGGATTGCTGCACCAATTGCAACACATTCATCAGGGTTAATTCCTTTATCAGGATCTTTTCCTGTAATTTTCTTAACCATTTCTTGTACACAAGGTACTCTTGTTGAACCACCAACTAGTAATACTTTGCTAATATCATTTGCTGTTAATTTAGCATCTCTTAGTGCATTTTCAACTGGAATTTTTGTTGATTCAACTAGATCATGAATTAATTCTTCAAATTTTGCTCTAGTTAGAGTAACATTTAAGTGTTTTGGTCCATTACTATCTGCAGTAATAAATGGTAAGTTAATTTCTGTTTGTTGCATTCCTGATAGCTCAATCTTAGCTTTTTCAGCTGCTTCCTTTAGACGTTGCATTGCCATTTTATCTGTTGATAAATCAATACCTTCAGATTTTTTAAATTCTGATAGTAAATAATCAATGATTCTTTGGTCAAAATCATCTCCACCTAGGTGAGTATTACCATTTGTTGCTAAAACTTCAAATACACCATCACCTATATCAAGTATTGAAACATCAAATGTTCCACCACCTAAATCATAAACCATAATTTTTTGGTCTTGTTCTTCTTTATCCATTCCAAATGCTAAAGCTGCTGCTGTTGGTTCATTGATAATTCTTAAAACATCAAGTCCAGCAATCTTTCCAGCATCCTTTGTTGCTTGACGTTGTGAATCATTAAAGTATGCAGGTACAGTTATAACTGCTTGAGTTACTTTTGAACCTAAGTAACTTTCAGCATCTGTTTTAAGTTTTTGTAAAATCATAGCAGAAATTTCCTGTGGAGAAAATTCATCATCATCAATTTTTACCTTTTCTGCTGTTCCCATTTTTCTTTTTATTGAAATAATTGTATGCTCTGGATTTGTAACGGCCTGTCTTTTAGCAATTTGTCCAACTAATCTTTCACCATCTTTTGAAAATGCAACAACAGATGGTGTTGTTCTGTTACCTTCTGAATTAGGTATTACAACAGGCTCTCCTCCTTCCATAACAGCTACACAAGAATTT
>CACXCH010000028.1 GCA_902766085.1 uncultured Eubacteriales bacterium | reverse complement strand
TTGGGGCATTAGCTCAGCTGGGAGAGCGTCACGTTTGCACCGTGAAGGTCAGCGGTTCGATCCCGCTATGCTCCACCATTATGAAATACACGTTGAGAAATCAACGTTTTTATTTTGCTTACCTCAACTTTACCTGCCTTTTCCTTTCTTTTTTTATTTCTAAATCTTTATTACAAATACAGCAACGTGCTTCTTTGTCAAAATATTTGACTTGTTTTTCTTTGGTGATGGTATTTGATAGTTCTTCTTTTGCTGGATATTTTTTTTATCTTTATTTTGTTGGTCAATGAAATGAATATTAATAGGTAATTCTTTTTCTTTGTTATTTGTGTTTTTCTTAGTTTTGTTTGTTTTTAGATTTTCTAAACTATCTATAGTAACTTTTTCATAAACTTTGTTATATATATCTTTTTTTGTATCAGCTGTTAATCCCATGCCTTTTTTGTCGTATAGTGGATTGCATGTTTTCTTTACAGCACGTTTCAGTCTTCCTGTTGTCCTAGCTTTTAAACTCTTCTTTAAACTAGGTATTTTTATTCCTATTTTCATGATTACACCTTCCAAGTATTACCACAATTTTGGCAAACATATAATTTCTTTTGCGTATTTTTAATCTTTTTTCTTTTTCCAACAAAAATAGCAAATATCAAAGCAGGAACTGTAAGGCAAAGCCATTTAATCGGAATCCACCACCATCCAATGCAAATCCACCAGATAATTCCATGATGTTTTGTTACTAATTGACTTTCATTTACTACTTGAATATTAACATTTCCACTTCCACATTTGGGACAATTCATATTTTTCACTCCTTTACTTCTAATAATCTATATAAAAGTACCTGTACTAGCATATTTTTAACCTTTGTTAATATAATCTAGTTCTTTTTTCTACGGCAATCCCTACAATTTTAACCGGTAGTTGTTCAACTTGCTCTTTAGAGTACATCATAATGTCATGAGCTGTGTTGTAAGGTTGCAGAACAATCCCTTGCTCATTTATTAGAAATAGTAGGTTTAAAGTATTAAAGATAGATACAACTGACGATTTCTATGTTAGAATAGTGCTTGAAGAGGTGTAAAGATGAAAAAAAGCAAAAGAAACAACCTATTCAGTAATCCAAGGTGAAATCAGGATCTTGGAGCTGTTATGACAGATGAAACATTTGAATTAACTAAAGAAGATAAAGCGTATTTAGCAGAGCAGGACAATAAATGGGAAGAAACACTAAAAAAACTCAAATCAAAAAGAACTAGCACCAAATAAGGTGCTTTTATTAAGGATTAAAATGTCTCTCATTTCGCTATGTGATTTGAGAGCTTTTTTTTGTGGTTAAAACATATATTATATCAGACTAAAATTGTTATTTTTTACTAATATTATAAGTAGAAAAGAAGGTGAGCTTTTGGTGGAAACACTTGAAAAATTGTAAAAAAAAGTTGTAACATATCTAACAAATTTGTGCTATTCTATATTTAGAATAGGTAGTTTTAGGGTGGTGCTTATGAAAAAAGGAAAGTATTCAGCTATGGACATAAGAAAATGGGATAATAGCAACGGCGATAAGAAAATTTTAAAAGGCATAACACTAACAGATGATGAAGCAAAAAAATTAAAGGACGCATTAAACAAGTACTATAAAGAAGCTTAATATAAATTTATCAAAGACAAGTAAAATAATAATTTAAACACTTGTCTTTTTTATGTATATTTTTTCATTATTAAAGCATAATATATATTATAATTATATAAAATATAATATATTACACATAAATCATAATATATTTAACATATAATATCTTGACATTTTATATAAATTATGTTATTGTTTTAACTATAAAAGAGGTGTTATTATGGAAAGTTTAACAACTGCTATAAGTGTACAAGTAGATAGACACGATAAAGAGTTAGCAACTGGTATTTTAAATAATTTAGGCTTAAATATGAGTACATACGTAAATATGGCAATAAAACAATTAATCAATAAAAACGGCGTACCTTTTGAAGTAGTAAACCCTAAGCCAAGCAAAGAATTATTAGAGGCTTTACAAGAGGGAGAAGATATACTAAACGGAAAAATAAAAGCAAAAAGTTATACTAATATGTATGAAATGTTAAAGGATTTAAAAAATTAATATGTTTAATTTGAAAAATACAAAGTATCACGTACAATATACTAGCTGTTTTAAAAAAGGATTTAAAAAAATATTAAAGCAAGGCAAAGATGAAAAACTATTTTTAGAAGTACTTAACGTTATAGCAAACGGGGAAGAATTAGCCGAAAAGTATAGAAACCATAAACTAATAAATGATAAAACATTTAAAGAGTGTTATGAGTGTCATATACAGCCTGACTGGCTATTAGTTTATAAATTGCAAGATAATGAATTAGTATTATTGCTTTTTGCAACTGGAAGTCATAGCGATTTATTTAATAAATAGGGAAACATAAACCCTTTTTTTGTTGTACTAAAAATACATTATAAATTAAAAGTTTGCATACAAAAAAGATTATTCCGAGACTATAAAAAAATTCCGAAAGTATCCGAACAAAAAAGGGTATAATGGAAGCCCTTAAAAGAAGCGTATGACCAATTTTATATGACGGGAGTACAAATTCAGTGCTTGCCAAGACAAAGAGTGTGAGTATTTTTATACAATTTTAATAACTTTCGGAGACCATAAAAAGAACGCAATAACTAAAGTTTTATAAATAATAACAAGCATTAAAACGTTGATATATAAGGGAATTGTGATTTTGATTAAGTGCTTCATAATTCCCACTATGCTCCACCATTATGTATTTAACGTTGAGAAATCAACGTTTTTATTTTGCTTACCTCAACTTTACCTCAATTTTTTAAATTTGC
>CACXCH010000027.1 GCA_902766085.1 uncultured Eubacteriales bacterium | reverse complement strand
TTTGAATCCTTGCTTTTCTAATTTTCTTATAGCGCTTTGCATATTTTCATTTAATCTTACTGTTATTTCAATTTGTTTCATAATATAATCACTCCTTATTAAAATGATTATACAACAAAAAAAGGAATTTTAAAAGCAAAATTCCCCTTTTTGTATTTTAAAAATTAATTTTAGATTCTTTCTATTGACTTAATAATAATCTTCATACCATTAAAATCAATTGTTTCATTAATATGCTTATCAATAAGTGCCTTTGCCATTGGTGTAGCTACTGATATTATATCATTGTCCAAATCTGATTCATTATCTCCTAAAATAGTTAATGTTTCAGTTTCTCCGTCAATATCATATATGACCTTTGAACCCGGAATAACTTTTGAACCATCAAATGATTTAAAGAATTCACATTCTTCAATTATCATACAATCATGCATTCTTTTATAAAGTTTCTCCTTTTCAGCAGGCAAAGTATACATAGCCTTTACGCGTAATTCCATAAATTCAGGATTTTCTCTTAAATCATTATCCCGTTTCGCACTTTCTCCCATCTTTCTTTGTGTATCAGTAATCTTTTGATCCATTGAATGATATTCTTCACAAAGTTTTTCATATCCTTTTTTAGAAATCAATTCCATACAGCAGTCCTCCTAATATTGCTCTGTCCTAAGTTGTTTTCTTACTCTAACAAGAATTTTCCCATAGTTATTTTGACCATCATTATTAGGTCCACACCCCCAATAGTTCTCTTTAACCGTTGCCTCAACAAGTTCTGCATTACCAGTATCTAGAAGTTTTCTCAAAATATCTTTATTTTGCTTAAACTTAAAATATACTGCATCATACATTATATTTTGCTTTATTTCTTCCCAATCACTTCTTAAGTTAAGATTTCTATCTCTTCCAATTGTAGAAGCTATTTTAGGAGTTTTAGCATTGGCTATTTTTAATTTCACCTCAGGCTCAACAAATTTTTGAGCCTGATAATAATGTTCGGATGTTTTCCAATAGATACCATCTTTAAAGAAACCATGATTAGAATACGTTGCTAAATAGCCATATTCTCCAAATTCCTTATAAAATCTTATTGTTTTCATTTCAATCTTTCTCCTGGTACAAGATACATTGTTTTCAAATCCCTTGATGTGTAAATTTCATCTAGGTTATTTAACTGAATAATTTTTCTTTCTGCAACCTGTCCTCTAACACTTGCTGTATCATACATATTCAATTTTTCAATAACAATGCTATTTCCGTAGTTACAACTAAGTCTCCAAGATACTCCTTCTTCTTTCATTTTACTATTATACATGCCATAATTTCTCTCATGAATTGGAGTCAATGGCTCATTTTCCTTACTTGTCAATCCCTTAAATTCATGAATTGCTCTTCCAAGATTGCAAATAATTCCTGTATCAATAGTAAATTCTGCATCAAAGAAATTTTTTGCTGGATACCCTGCAATTTGAAGAGCAGAAACATATGCATTTACCATAGGTAAAATTTCCTCTGTCACATAAATATACTTATTCTGCTGTCCATTTGACTTGTACTTATTAGCAGTCTTTCTACAAATATTAAGCACGTTATAGACATCTTCCCAAGTAGCATCTTCAAATTTATCCAAACTTTTTAATCCTTTAGTCTTTTTAAATTCAATAATACTATTTACCAAAAATCTTTCTAAAACTATATAACCAGAATTTTTTCTAATTTCTGTTCTTGGGTAAATGCACATACCATAATTTCCATCTTCAGTTATACTCGGATTAATTGCATAATATTCACCATCATAGTTACTCATAAGATAAATCTCTGCAATTTTATAATCCTGTAAACCTCCAATAATAAATTTGTGGCATGTCCTTTTAAGCTGTTCAACTGTTTCAAATGATTCATAAGTTTCAATGCTATAAAATTCTGTTGCTTCTTCAGTTAAAACAATCTGATGATTGAAAGGATCCTTGATATGTGCTTCTATCATTTCAACATTACACTGCTTAGAAATAAATAAGTAATTTCCTACACAAATAATTTTATGATTCAAGACTTCAGTTTCAAATACTCTTTCTATTTCAACCAAAGGCTTATATCTGAGTTCCACACACATCTTTCTACTACCTGCACCACATAACTCATAATATGGCTTATATATTTCTAATAAATTAGCCATATCAAGAATATAATCAAACTGGCTATATGTAGTATTTTTACTACACCACCCAATTTCATAAGGTGTAAAAGAGATTCTTACACCTCCAAGTCCGTTTTCATGAAGAAGATTAATTCTCTTATGCATATTATTTAGTTCTTCATTATACCTGCTATAGCTAACAGTCGAAATTCTTGTTGTTACGCCTAATTCCTTGAATGCAAGCCTGATAAATAAATCCAAATATGGATAATTTCCAATATCATTATCAAGATATGGAAAAATTACTCCATTTCTGTGTTCATATCTATCATATGTTATCAGAGAATGATTTGACTTAACCTGAGGAGATGCATACTTTAAAGCTGCAATAATATTTCTTATTCTCCGTTCTTCCCAAAATTCAACTCTTGTATTCGCAGTTTTACTACAGATTTCACATGCATTTAAACATCCAATCTGTGGCTGAAAATGTCTCATTTTTGAAAAAAATTCTTCAGGCATTTCTTTAAATTCCTTTATTAACTTTTCTCTTTCATCATAATCTTGCTTACAAAGTTTCTCTTCATCTGTTAAAAGATACTTATTATTATTCATAATGTCTACCTCTTTCTTTAATTGTTTCAAATAACTCTTTAACATTTTTCTTAACATCTGTACTGTCGTTGTTAAAAACAATAGTTGGACCATTTTCTGAACTAAGAAAATAATCAAATTTCCTATTAAATTCTTCTCTTTTTTTACTATCATCTAATACTTTGTCTAGAATTGATTTCCCCCTTTCTGTAATACGATTTTGTCTAGTTTCTTCATTTAACTTAACAAAAATTGTTAAGTCAGGTTTTAAAATGTCATAAGTTTCATAATCAAGTTTAACATCAAGTCCTGCAACACTATGAGATACAACTGTATCAATAAGATATCTGACGCAATAAACATTATTTTCCTTATAATTACCGTTG
>CACXCH010000026.1 GCA_902766085.1 uncultured Eubacteriales bacterium | reverse complement strand
TTTTATCTTAAGAACCATTAATATGTAACATATTTAAATAAAAGTTATTGGAAAAGCCTTGTGCTTTTCTTTTTTTTTATATATAATAGCAAGAGAATTTTGGAAAGGAAACTTGATATGGGTTATATTGAAAGTGTAAAAGAAAAAGCTAAAAAGAACATTAAGACAATTGTTTTACCTGAAGCGGATGATATTAGAATACTTGAAGCTACGGATAAAATTTTGAAAGAAAACATTGCTAATGTTATTTTAATTGGCAATGAAGATGAAGTGTCCAAGATTGCTAATAGCAAAAACTTTAACATTAGTAAAGCAACAATAATTGATCCTAATAACTTTGACAAGATTGACAAGTATGCTAATGATTTATATGAACTTAGAAAAGCTAAAGGAATGACCTTTGAAAATGCTAAAAAATTATTAACCGAAAATTCTAGATATTTTGGAACTATGATGGTTAAAGAAAACGATGCGGATGGATTGGTTTCTGGAGCAAGCCATACTACTGCTGATACATTAAAACCTGCTTTGCAAATTATTAAAGGAGCTAATGGAGTAAAAACAGTTTCTGCATTTTTTATTATGGAACTTCCTAATAAAGATTTTGGAGAAAATGGAGTTTTTATTTTTGCTGATTGTGGAATGAATGCAAACCCAGATGTGGAACAATTATCTGATATTGCAATTTCTTCTGCAAAATCTTTTAGAGAATTAATTAGCAGTAATTCAGAGCCAAGGGTTGCAATGCTTTCTTATTCTACAAAGGGAAGTGCACACTCTGAACTTGTTAGTAAGGTTGTAAATGCAACTAATTTAGTACATCAAAAGGAACCTGATTTACTTGTGGATGGTGAAATGCAACTTGATGCAGCAATTATTCCTGAAGTAGCAAATAGAAAAGCCCCTGGAAGTGAAGTTGCTGGAAAAGCTAATATTTTAATATTCCCTGATTTAGATGCAGGGAACATTGGATATAAGTTAACTCAAAGATTTGGAAATGCCATAGCATTGGGACCCCTATGCCAGGGTTTAGCTAAGCCTATAAATGATTTATCAAGAGGGTGTAATGCTGATGATATTGTTGGCGTGGTTGCAATTACTTGTATTCAAGCAAGTGAATTAGATTAGTCTTAAGATGTTACGAACCAAAGGAAAAATTCCTAATAAAAAATTGCTATGAATTGTTTAAAAACTTTAATTAGTAGTAAAAAGCAAAAGAAGTAATAAAAAGGTTTATAGGTTAACCCATAAAAACCTAAATTTATATAAGGAGAAGTATGATTGTTATCATACAAATAGTGAAATGAAAGTATTAGTTATTAATTGTGGAAGTTCATCATTAAAATATCAACTAATTGATATGGAAACAGAGGATGTTATTGCCAAAGGAACTTATGAGAGAATTGGAGAAGCTTCATTTTTAACTCATAAAATTAATGGACAAAAATATGTATTGCAACATCCTGTAAAAAATCATAAGGAAGCTTTAGCATTTTCAATGGAGCAACTTTTAAACAAAGATTACCCTGCTATAAGTGATTTAAGTGAGATTGACGCTATTGGACATAGAATTAGTCATGGCGGAGAAAAATTGGTTGATCCTTGCCTTGTTACAGAGGATGTTATTAAAGAAATTGAAAATTGTATACCTCTTGCACCTTTACATAATCCAGGAGCTGTTGCAGGAATAAGAGCTTGCCAAGAATTATTAAAAGGGAAGCCTATGATTGTATATTTTGATACAGGTTTTCATAAAACGATACCAAGAGAAAGATATATATATCCAATACCTTATGAATATTATGAAAAATATCATATAAGAAAATATGGATTTCATGGAACATCTCATTACTATGTAGCTAATAGAGTTGCAGAGCTTATGAATAGAGATGTTAATCACTTAAAAGTAATTAATTGCCACTTAGGCCAGGGAGCTAGTATATGCGCAATTGAAAATGGTAAATCTGTAGAAACATCAATGGGATTTACTCCTCTTGGAGGAATTCCAATGTGCTCAAGATCAGGGGATTTAGATCCATCAATTGTTACATTCTTAATGAAACAGGAAAATTTATCTTCAGATGAAATGGATAAAATTTTAAATAATGAATCAGGGATGTGGGGAATGTGCCATGTATCAAAAGACGTCAGAGACATTGAAGCAGCAATTGATGAAAAAAATGAAAGTGCTCGTTTAGCTTTAGAGTATTACAAATACAGAATTGCTCAATTTATTGCTTCTTATATGGTTTCAATGCAAGGTGTTGACGTTATAACATTTACAGCAGGTGTTGGAGAGAACCAAATAAGAGTACGTAAAGGCATTTTAAATTATTTAAGCTATCTTGGAATTAAAGTTGATGATGAAAGAAATAAGGTAAGAGGAGAAGAATGCTTAATAACTACAGATGACTCATCAATTCCAGTTTGGGTTGTACCAACAAACGAGGAACTTGTAATTGCAAAAGAAACAATGAGAATTGTTACTAATGCAAAAAAATAGATAAACTATTTTTAAAAGCAATGAGTATGTCAGGAAGGGTTTAAATATGAAATGGAAAGAGATTTATGATAAATGTAATCATAAAATGTATTGCAGAATAACTGAAATTAAACAGCCTTTACATCTAAATGCTAATTTTAAAAAATTTTATACGAATAACAAATTAAAGTTAATTATTGCTTTTGCAATAATATTAGCAATAATATGTATTGTATTTCACTCAAGTATAGCACAAATTGCAGTAGCATTATTGTTTTTTATATTTATTGCAATACTGTTTTTCTATAATAATACATATAGCTTGAAGTCTGATGAAAAAGCAATTAATGTAAAATATGGAAACAATGATTACAAAATAGATTTTAATGATTTACTAAATATTTATTTAGATAAACATAAAAGCAAATATTTTATATTTATACCTGAATATACGGTGAATATAATATTTAAACAAGATGATGAGCAAATGATTTTATCTCTTCCAACATATTTACTTAGTAAGAATGAAGTAATGAAATTTTTTAATAACTTGGAATATATTAAACTAGAACAGCAAGATGAATTTGAAAAAGAAAAAATTGATCATAAAAATATGATAAGAGCTGTGATAATTACCTCTGCTCTTATATTAGTCGCTGTTTTCATTACAACAGTAATTGTACTTTTATTGAAAAAATCATAAATTAACAAAAATACTTCTTTAATTCATAAAATATAGTGTAGTATTTTATAATTAAAG
>CACXCH010000025.1 GCA_902766085.1 uncultured Eubacteriales bacterium | reverse complement strand
GTATATAATAAAAAACGACAAAATATATTTGAAATTTTGAGTAAATATGATATAGTAAAAGAAAAAAGTAAGGAGAAAAAGATTTATTTGTAAATCGAAAAAGTATATGGAAAATGATATTAAAGAAATAATGGAAAAACTTAAAACATTCAATAAAGAAAGAGACTGGGATCAATTTCATTCACCAGAAAATTTGGCAAAATCAATATCAATTGAATCAGCTGAATTACTAGAGTGCTTTCAGTGGAATAATAATTTCAATGAAGAAGATGTTGAAGAAGAGCTAGCCGATGTATTTACATATTGTTTTATGCTTGCAGATAAATTAAATGTAGATCCAAAGACAATAATATTAAACAAGTTGAAAAAGACGGAAAAGAAATATCCTATAGAAAAAGCAAAAGGGAAAAGCACTAAATATAATAAATTGTAATATAAAGGGGAAAGAAAATGATAGTATATTCTGCAACAAAAAACATATTTGCAAATGATGTAATAGAAAATAGAATCGAAGAAGAGATAGATAAAAGATTCTATCAAAAAATGGGGTATCACACTGGTGAAAGTGAAAGAAATGCATGGAAAAATTCAATGCTATACATGAACAATGTAATTAGTGATAATAGAATTCCAAAAAATGTTGGAATAGCAATAGAATTTAAAGTACCTAATACATCAAAAAGAATAGATTTTATTATTTCAGGATTAAATATAAATGGTAAAAATACAGCAATAGTTATAGAATTAAAACAATGGAGTAGTGCAAAAGTAGTTAGTGGAAAAGATGCGTTGGTAGAGACATATACGGGTCACGCTTTAAGACAAACTATTCATCCATCATATCAAGCATGGACATATGTAGAAATGCTAAATGAATATGATGAAAATGTACAACAAAAGGAAATAGCTTTGTATCCTTGTGCATACTTACATAATTATGAAGAAACAAATCCACCAGTAATAACAAATGCAGTGTATGAAGAATACACAGAAAAAGCACCTGTATTTATGAAAAAGGATGTCCTAAAATTAAGAGATTTCATTACTAAATATATAAAGTATGGAGATAATAAGGAGACATTATATTTAATTGATAATGGGAAAATCAGACCTTCAAAATCCTTACAAGATCATTTAGTAAGTTTGTTAAAAGGAAACAAAGAGTTCCAAATGATAGACGACCAAATGGTAGTATATCAAGAAGCTTTAACAATGGCAAGAAAAAGTTATGAAGATGGAGAAAAAAGAGTTTTAATAGTTAAGGGCGGACCAGGAACAGGAAAATCTGTATTAGCTGTGAATTTACTTGTTGAGCTAACAAAAGAAGGAATGCTATGCTCATATGTAACTAAAAATCGTGCACCAAGAAATGTATATGCAGCAAAACTAAGTCATGAATACAAAAAAACAATAATAAATAATTTGTTTAAAGGTTCAGGTAGTTTTATTGACTCAAATCCAAATGAATATGATGTTTTGGTTGTAGATGAAGCACATAGATTAAATGAAAAATCAGGAATTTTTCAAAATAAAGGTGAAAATCAAATTAAGGAAATAATAAATGCATCAAAATTTTCTGTATTTTTTATTGACGAAGAACAAAGAGTTACAACTAAAGACATAGGTTCAATCGATGAAATAAAGAAATTTATTGAAGAAGCGAATGCAAATTATGAAATAATGGAATTAGAATCACAATTTAGGTGTGATGGATCAGATGGATATATAAATTGGATTGATGATGTTTTAGAAATAAAACATACTGCAAATGCAACTGGTTTTGATCTTGATTATAAAATAGAAATTTGCAATACACCCAATGAACTAAAAGAAAAAATTTTCGAAAAGAATAAAATAAATAATAAAGCAAGGATAGTTGCAGGATACTGTTGGGATTGGATAAAAGAAGGAAAGAACAATAGTGATTTTTGTGATATACAAATTCCTGAATATAATTTTGCAATGTCTTGGAACCTTGGGAATAGTGAAACGTGGGCAGTAGATCCTAATTCAGTTAATGAAGTTGGATGTATTCATACATGCCAAGGACTTGAATTTGATTACGTTGGAGTAATCATTGGTGATGATTTAAGATATGAAAATGGAAAAGTTATAACGGATTATACAAAGAGAGCTAAAACCGATAATTCCTTAAAAGGAATCAAGAAAATGATTAAGGAAAATCCTCAAAAGGCAAAAAAAATAGCAGATGAAATTATTAGAAACACATATAGAACATTGCTTACGAGAGGACAAAAAGGATGCTATGTTTATTGTACAGATAAAGCATTATCAGATTATTTAAAAAGAAGAGTACAGGCAGCTAAGGAAATATATTATTATGATAAAATTCAGGAAGAGGACTTACCAATGGTTGCAGAATCTAAAACGGAATATAATGCGGGAAAGTAATAAGGATTACAACCCTATCTGAAAAAAAGTGGCAGCTGCCACTTTTTTTCACTTCCTCTCAATATTTTCCTAAAATCTCTTTACAAACTTTAATTTTTAATGATATTATTAACACGCAAAAGATTATCAATTTAATAACACAATGCAGTAAAAAACAAAGCCAAAATCAAATTGCTAATCTTTCAAAACAATCGATATAATTGAAAAACACAAAATAGTCTACATAATTCATCTAAAAAAAACTGCAAATTTGCACTTTTTTTCAGATGATAATAATACATTCTCATTTCGCAAAAACGGAAAAAACATGATTTTGCGAAGTGAACCATAAAAAAATAAAAATTACAAATAAACAAAAACAAAAGAAAACAAGGAGAAAACACAAATGAAAACAGCGGTTATTACAGGTTCCGCAAG
>CACXCH010000024.1 GCA_902766085.1 uncultured Eubacteriales bacterium | reverse complement strand
CATTTTGTGTATTGCCTGATTGATTATAATTGCCTTGTTTTTGTGTGTTGTTAAATTGTTTGTTTCCTCTTAAATTGTTTCCACCACTATAATTATTGTTATATCCGCCATTTTCTACTTGTGAAACATAATTATTTTGTCCATTGCCATATTTATTAGTATTATTATTTTCATTAGCTCCATCACGGCTCTCTGTATCATCTTGTTCAGTCTTTTTTCTCGATTTTTTATTCATTAGAGTTTGAATACAAGTTCTTGCATAGTCTTCAATAATCTTGTTATTCATATCATTCATACTTTTTTCATATTCACTAGCTTCTTGGTCTTTAAAGTCAACCAAGAATTTTGTACCATATATATTTTCAACAAACTCGGAAATCTTAAGATTTATTCCTTGCTTTTCAAGAAGTTCTTTTCCTTTAACTCCAAGATTTATAGCAATTTTATTGTTTTCGATTTGAACTTTGGAATTTTTGATAAATGCCTTAATAAGTGGAATTTTTTGTGACAAATATCCAATCATATTCTCCCAGTCTTTTTCTATAAACTTTGCTTTGCCCTCTAAATCCATATCAGAGCTAATTTTAAAAGAAACGTCTTTTAAACTGAATCTATTTACAATATATTTTTTAAATTTGCCTAGTTCTTTAATAGATATTAGCTCTTTTGTATTTAGAAAAATTTCCATAATATTTGTTTTTTTATAAATATTTACTTTTGAAATTACTGAATTTGCTAAATTAAAACTTTCTGCTTCATAGTCTGGAAAAACAATTTTTACTTCCTTTAATTGACTCGTCTGTTCCAAAATACGCCTCCATCTTTGATTTCATTTGTTAGTATTGTCTTTAAAAAAATAAATAATATTTTTCAGAAAAAGACTCATTTATTTTTATAATGTCTTTTTTAAAAAATTTTTATATCTTTAAATTACAAATATTTCAAACTTTGCTTTTGGTTTTCTGGTTAAATTGCTCTTTTTACATCATTAAATGTTACAAATACTGATAACGTAATCAAAATAAACATACCTATCATATTTAAATTAATTACAATATTTTCTGGTAATTCTTTTTTTCTGATTGCTTCGATTATTAATAATAGTATTTTTCCTCCATCAAGTGGTACAAATGGCAACAAATTTGTCATTCCAAGTGATATTGATATTATTGAAAGTAAATATAAGAATTCAACAAATCCATTTGTTTTTGATATCATACTTGATATCCCTACTGGTCCTGTCATATCATCTATGCTTAAATGTCCTGAAAAAATATATCCTACTTCCTTGAATAGCTCTACTATTAACTGTCCTAATGCATAAAAAGCATATTTTGTTCCTTCTAAAAATGAGCTGTTCATTACAATGATGTATCTTATTTGAATAATTATAAAATACAAAATTAACCCAAAAATAATATTTACAACCGCTCCTGCTGCAATTATTGCTATCCTTTTAGGAATACTTGCTTTATTAAAAGAGCCTTCTTTATCAGAATGCTCATCCTCACCTTCTAGTGATACATATCCACCTAATGGAATTAATCTTATTTCATAAGTAGTTTCATTTTTTGCTTTTGAAAATATTTTCGGTCCAAAGCCTATTGAAAACTCGTTAACTCTTACTTTGCACATTTTTGCTATTGTATAATGTCCAAATTCGTGTATGAAAATTAAAAATCCTAACAGAAAAATTATTTTTATCGCTGTTATCAATTTATCCTCCATATTTATAATAATGAAATAATAATATTTTAAATTACTTCATTTCACATTTGTTATAAGAGATATTTTCATAATATGATTATCAGTAATTTATTTGATATATTGATTATAAATAAGCACAATAATATGTATGCAAATACTTTTACTCCTTTAAAAACTTGATGATATTGATTCTAAATGAATAGGTATAATAATATGTATGCAAATGGAGAAACTAATATTACGCTATCTATTCTATCAAGCAACCCTCCATGTCCTGGAATTAGTTCTGAAAAATCTTTTACTTCACAATATCTTTTTACACTTGATGCCATCAAGTCACCAATCTGTCCAATTAGCGCCAATACACCTGTTATTAAAGTTGTAATTAATAAGCTTATCCCTAAATTAAAGATATTGTTGATTGCTATTGTATATAATAGAGAAATTAACATTGCACCTACAATCCCAGCAATGCATCCCTCTGTTGTTTTATTCGGACTAAGCTCTGTAAAGTGGTGTTTTCCAAAGTTCTTGCCAATTAGATATGCACAAGAATCGCTCCCCCATGATGCAATTACAACATACCAAACTAGGAATCGTCCTAAATTTAAATCAGCTCTTGTCATGCTAAAAAACAATAATTCCAGTGGTATATACACGATTCCAAATATTGTTGTGCAAATATCTATAATGTTTCTTTTAGATTTATATAAAACCATTTCACTAATAAGAAATACTATAGAAATTGGTACAATCATTATTAGTGTCATCAACAATGTATTTGTAGGAATAATATTAATCAAGCATAAAAAATGTGCTAATACAATAAATATAGAAACAGCAATCATATAAGCATAGTTAGGATTAGCTTTGTTGTTTTTATGTAAACAATTGCAATATTCATATAGCCCTATTATTGACAATATTGTTATAAAAATATCCATAGCAATATCATTCGCAAATAATAGCACTAGCAGTAATATTACAAAAACAGTTACTCCCGATGTTAGCCTTTTAACATTGATTTTTTTCTTTTCCTCTTTGCTCATCTTAAATTCAATTCCTTTCTTAAATTGCTAAAAGTATTTACTTTCCGTGTCTTCTCTGTCTTTTTTCGTATTCTTCAATGCAATAGTCAACATCATCATTATTAAAATCAGGCCAAAACTTATCGAGAAAAATAAATTCAGAGTATGTTATTTGCCATGGAAGAAAATTGCTTGTTCTAAGTTCTCCACTCGTCCTAATCAATAAATCAGGATCAGGTATGCCTGCTGTATAAAGATCGTTGGCAAACAATTTTTCATCAATGTCATCAATATCAATTTTTCCATCTTTTACTTGCTTAGCAATGTTTTTTGTAGCATTAACTATTTCATCTCTTCCTCCATAATTAAAGCAAATGTTTAATTGAAGTCCAGTATTGTTTGCTGTTTGCTTTTCCAAGTTTTCCATTTTGTTTTGCAAAGATTTTGGTACGATGTCTGCGTGTAAGTCACCAATCATCTTTAATTTGATATTATCATAGTCCGCATTTTTTAAAAATCTGTCAAGGTATTTTCCAAAAAGCAACATTAGTGCGCTAACTTCAGACTTACTTCTCTTCCAATTTTCTGTTGAAAAAGCATACACGGTTAAATACTTTACGCCAATTTTATTACAATACCTTGAAATATTTTCAACCGTTTCTGCTCCTTTTTTATGTCCAAGAGCAGTGTTTAAATTGTTCGCCTTTGCCCAGCGTCTATTTCCATCCATTATGATAGCAATCGATTTTGGAAAATTATCTTCATCAGCCATATCTTTTTTTATAATCAATTATATAATTGATTAATCCCTTTCTTTCAATTTTTACTATATTATGTTTCGTTAAACTTTTAATTTTTAATATATTATGTTCATCTGAACTTTTTATTATAGTTATGTTGAACATTTGATTCATTAATGTATTGTACTCATTAAACTGACATTAGCTCATTAACTTTTTTATCAGTGATTTCATCAATCTTTTCTATATATTTATCTGTTGTTTTTTGTATTCTTTCTTCTTCTGCTCTTTCCTCATCTTCAGAAAGTTCACTATTTTTCAATTTCTTTTTAGCTTCATCCATCATATCTTTTCTGATATTTCTAATTGCAACTTTTGCCTCTTCTGACATTTTCTTAATATCTTTTGATAATTCTTTTCTTCTATCTTCTGTTAATTCTGGAAAAACAAGTCTAATAACTTGGCCATCATTCATTGGGTTTATTCCAAGATCTGCCATATTTATTGCTTTTTCAATTTTAGATAAAAGAGATTTATCCCAAGGTTGAATTAAAATTAGCCTTGCTTCAGGAACAGATACACTTGCAACTTGATTTATAGGTGTAGGTGTTCCATAATACTCAACTTGTACCTTGTTTAAAATTGCTGGATTTGCTCTACCAGCTCTAACTTCAGAAAATCTCTCTTGAAGATTTTCAATTGTTTTGTTCATTTCATTTTCAATATTTTCCATAATTTAAATTTACCTTTCTATTTTGTTAATCCTTGTTAATTATTTAACCTAATCTTCTTTATTGTCTACAGTAGTTCCTATATTTTCTTCCTTTACAGCTCTTACTATGTTTTTCGGATCCTTCATTGCAAAAACCTTTAAAGGTATATTGTTATCTTTACATAACGAAATTGCTGTGGAATCCATAACTTTTAAGTCTTGTTCTAGTATTTGTTTGTATGTGATATGATCATATTTTTTTGCATTGCTATTAATTTTAGGGTCTGAATCGTAAACCCCATCAATTGTTTTTGCAACTAGAATAACATTTGCTTGAATTTCACAAGCTCTCAATGCTGCTGCTGTATCTGTAGAAAAATATGGGCTTCCAGTTCCTGCGGCAAAAATAACAATTCTATTTTTCTCAATATGTCTTATCGCCCTTCTATTAATAAATGGTTCTGCAATTTGCCTCATTTCTATTGCCGTTTGAAGCCTTGTATCTATTCCTTTTTTCTCAATCGTGTCTTGCAAAGCTAGGCCATTCATTGTAGTAGCAAGCATGCCCATATAATCTGCTGTTGCTTTTACCATATTAGGTCCATATTTTCCTCTCCAAAAGTTTCCCCCTCCAACAACAATTGCAACCTCAGTACCAAGATCGTGAATTTCTTTTATTGCATCACATATTGCATTTATTGTATCAGGATCAATTCCCGTTTTCTCATCACCTGCCAATGCTTCACCGCTAAGCTTTAATAGCACTCTTTTATACACTTTTTCTTTCCTCCAATCAATCATTAAGACCTTATGTAAATCTATTGTTAGTAACATTTTTTTGTATTCTATCATATTAATTTTAAAACTTAAAGTGTTTTTTATCATTTTTTATAAATTTCGTTACAGGTTAATGATTTTAAGAGTAAAAAAGTTGGAAAGCATAATATTTAATGGCTCGTGAGCTTGTAGGACAACTTAATCCTAATGTGACAAAAAATCATAAATGATTTTTTGCACTTGTCAAGGTTCAATTGTCCATTCGCCTCGCTATGCTCGTTGTTCGCT
>CACXCH010000023.1 GCA_902766085.1 uncultured Eubacteriales bacterium | reverse complement strand
GCAACAACAGATGGTGTTGTTCTGTTACCTTCTGAATTAGGTATTACAACAGGCTCTCCTCCTTCCATAACAGCTACACAAGAATTTGTAGTTCCTAAGTCAATTCCTATAATCTTTCCCATAATTTTCCTCCTATTTTTATTTTATAACTAATTTATAATAATCTTTTGTAAATTTTTATTATATGTTTATTAGGAAATATTTATATTTTCTAATACTTTGAAGTAACCTTTAAAAAAATTTAATTTGCAACTACATCATTTAATAAGTTTTAACTTGCAACACATCAACATTTAGTAAGTTTCAATTTGCAACTACAACAAGAGAATGTCTAATGACTTTATCTCCTATTTTGTAGCCTTTTCTGTATTCTTCTTTTATGACCTTCTCTCCTAAGTTTTCATCAACAACTGAACTAACAGCCTCATGTAAACTTGGGTCAAACTTTTCGCCTACAGTTTTAATTTCTGTAACATTACAAGCTGATAAAACATCTTTAAATTGATTCAAGCACATGACTATTCCTTCTTTGTATTTTTCATCTGAAGTCTCTGTTTGTGCTGCTTTTTCGAGATTGTCAATAACTGGTAAAAGTTTTGTGATTACATCACTCATAACAGAAGAATAAAGGTTTTCTCTTTCTTTTCCATTTCTCTTTTTAAAGTTTTCAAATTCAGCCATCAGTCTTTTTATTCTGTCATCCTGTTCGTCAATAATTGCTTTTTGATCATTTATTTTTATTTTTAATAAATGGACTTCATCATTATTATTTTGTTCTTGTTTTGTTTCTGTTTTTTCTTGTTCTTTTTCTTCTTTTTGATTATTTTCTACTTCTTTTTTTTCAGTTTTTATTGTTTCATCTTTCTCATTTGTTTTATTTTCTTTTTCCTCCATCATATCACTTCCTTTCAATTTTTTGTTCTTATATTTTTATAGATTTAGCATTTGATTAATTGCTTTTATAATAATTAGATATATTACATAAATTATAAGTTAAATTTTTTTACTATTTGAATAGAAAGAGTGCCTATTCTTTTCTATCATTATTCAGTTTTTCATTTATGTATTTTAGGACCGAAATTACCTTTGAATAGTCCATTCTAGTTGGCCCTATAATTCCAATTGCTCCAAGTTCTCTACCATTTACCTTGTTTTTAAATGTTATAAAACTAAAGTCATTTAATCCATTTACTTCATTTCCAATATATACATTAAAATCATCATCACTGTCAAGCAAATCAAAAATTAAATCATGTTTACTTAAAAGAGATAAAAATTCTTTTGCTTTTTCGTAATCCTTTAATTCTGGATTATCTAATGCTTGATCAGCCCCTCTTAAATAAACTTCAGATTCATCATTTATCACTTTTGTTATTTGATCAACTATTGGTTTAATAACATCAAGTCGATAGTTCATTTCATCCATAATGTATTTTTCCATTGGAAGCTTAATTGATGATAAAGGTTTTCCCTTTAACTTGTTGTTAAAAATTAGCGAAATTGTATCAACCTGTTCTTGAGTTATATCCTTGTCAAATTTGATTATAGTTTCTTTTATTGTTCCAATGTTTGTTAATATAACAGCCATTAAAAGTCTAGATCCAAGTAAAACAAATTTAATCTCATCTATGGTTTGTTTTCCTGCATTAGGGCCTATCGCAACTGTAGTATAATGTGTTACTTCCGAAATTGTATTAGTAGCAATTTTTGTAAGCTCTTCCATTTCATCAACTTTGTTTTTGAGTTTTGAATTAATATATTTAATCTCATCTATGTTAAGATCCTGATCATTTAAAAGTTTATCAACATAAAATCTGTAACCTTTGTTTGATGGGACTCTCCCGCTTGATGTATGAGTTTTTTCAATAAAGCCTTCCTTTTCAAGTTCAGCCATTTCATTTCTAACTGTTGCACTACTACAATTTAAACCATATTTTGAAATAAGACTATTTGAACTAACAGGTTCAATCGTGTCAATGTATTCATTAACAATTGCTTGTAATATACGTTTTTTACGATTATCTAATTCCAATTTAATCACCTCTATTGGTTTTAAATTATTGCAAACTTTATCGCTTGAATAGTTTTTTACATTTTATTTTATATTAGCACTCATTGTTTATGTTTGCTAACTTCCATTATATTATAACCAATTTTAGCAAATGTCAAGTAACATTGCTAATTTTTTTGTGAAAGTTTTGTGAAATCTACTTATTTTCTTCTCTCCCCTTAAGTTTAAGTATTAAAATGTTTGTATGACTTTCTTATTGCAAAAAAAAATAGATAGTAATTACTACTATCTACTTTAGAATACACTTTGTTTTATAAAGATTTAATTTCTTTTAGACACTTTTCACAAATTTTCTTGTCCTTGTACTCTATAACATTTTTTGTTCCGCCACAGAATGTACATGTTGGTTCATCTTTTCTTATTACAATACTTGTTCCCTCAACATGAATTTCTAGTGGATCATTTTGAGATATGTTAAGCTTATTTCTGATTTCCATAGGAATTACTACTCTTCCTAATCCATCAATTTTTCTTTGTATTCCTGTTGTCTTCATTCCAACAATTCCTCCTATATCATTCTTTGTAAATCAAAGTTGTCTCCTTACTACACCGATATTATATCATAACATTTTTGGTAAATCAAGGAAATTGTTAAAATTTGTTAAAATTTGTCAAATTTTAGTGTGTATTTGCTATAATTTAACTATCTAATATTTATAATAGCTTTAAGCTATTGGTTAATAGTTTATTATATTGAATATTACCCAATTATTGTTTTAGTCTCAAATATCCAAGTTCTTCCCATCTGTTATATGCTAAATTTAATCTAAATAATACTTTAGGTTTTGGACCAGCCCTATTTTTATCTATAACACATGAATAATATCTAACATCTGGATCAGAAAACTTTTTTAAGTCATTTGTAGTTTCAAATAATTCAGATGACGAATATTCATATCTTGATAATTCCTCATTATGTATTTGCTTAAATAAGCATAATGTATCTAGTACTTCTTTTACAGTTCTACTTACAGCCATATCTCTTACGCTCAAATTAATTGGATCAGTTTCAGTTTCTTGTAATTGAAGTGTTGATGCAATATACATATTAAAGTTTTGAGCTAGGTTTGATAATATAGTAGCTGTTTTCTTTATTTCTTCGCTATTTCCTATATTTTCAATGTCTGTTTTTAATGTATCATAAAACACATATTGTATTTTTTCTTTGTAGTAATAATTCATTATAACCTTTTTTAATTCATCATTTGTATGGTCTGTGATGTTGATAAAATGTATTGAATTATACAATTTTCCACTAAACCAATTTGTTACTTTTAATACATCATTAAATTCTGTTGAAACTTCTCTTAGCCTTTTTATGAAATCAACTTGACTTTCGTTTTCAAGTTTTAGAACAAAGCCATTTTCATCTGTTTTTACCTTTGATGGATTATCAGCCCTATATTGAAAATTTAATAGCTGATTTTCTGAAACGTGAAGCTTTTTTCCGTGTAGTTTTTGAATATCCGGATTGTTTAATATTGTAGTTATTAAGCAAAGTTTCATTTTTTCTTCTGACATTTCGTTTGAAATGATTAATATTTTCTTTTGATGGACTAATGCAATATAAGCAGCAATATTAATTGTAAACCTACTTTTACCATAGTTTGATGGCATTGAAAAAGCCGCCGTTTCTCCTTGTCTTATTCCCTTAAAAGCTTTTGTTAATATTGGAAATGGCAAGCTAAGGCCATTTGTAAGTGTGTTATCTCCTTCTATTAAAAAATCAGTTAAATTGTCATTTAATACTGCTCTTTTAAATTTTTCAGTTGTTGTTACTTGGTTTACTGCATCTTCAACATCCTCTGGAGACATTTGATTGTATAGCTCATAGTGAACTATTCCAGCTATTTTATTTTGTATTGTTTTAACTGGTATGCCTAAATAGTTCTTTCTTAAAATAAACAACTTTTTTAGTTCATTATATGTTTGATCTAATTTATATGGAGAATTTTTATATTCAGCTTTTAAAATATTCTTTTCTTCATATAGCTCTCTTGATTCTCTTGAAAAGCTGAATCCATCTTTTGCCTCTTTTGGAGCATATTTTTCACCATCAGTAAATATTATTTTTTTATAAATGTTAAGCAATTGTTCATCTGAAAAATAGCATTCTTCAAACTTGAAATAATACATTGATATTGCCTTTATTTCATTTAATAATAACCCAATAAATCTTCTCTCAAGCTCTGGATTTTGTAATTCCTTTGGCAATAAATTTGAATCTAAAGTGTCATCATCAATTTCAACATCCTTTACGGCATCAATCTTATCTTCAAAATTTTCTACCTTTTTTGCACCATTGCTCTCTTTCGTATCCTCATCATAGTATTCTGAAGATATTTCATTATTAATGTCCTTTCCCATTTTCTTTGAGTATAATATATCTAGAGCATTTTCGATATTTTCATTTTTTTCATCCATAGTAAATTATCCTTTCATATTTTGAAAATTTCTTTTGTTAGGGTAGCATTAGCACAATGCTACAATTGTAGCCATATACCAAAGCCAAAAATTATCGTCAAGATTAAAAGGTGTCCATTTAATAAATCTAGGTATACTTGCATCAATATTAGAATTAGAATAGTTATAGTAATATTTACTTTTTTTAATAATTGATGCTGATCCATATTGAACAACAAAGAAAACGATAAGAAATACTATAAAATATTTAAAAAAGGTTTTCATTCTATCCATATAAGATTCCATCCTTTCTTGCTTTTGAAATTTTCTTATTAAATTTTTCTAAATACTCCGCAAACAATACCAAGAATAGAACAATTTGGAACAATTATAGGATCCATAGTATGGTTTTCAGGTTGCAATCTTATGTGATCTTTTTCTTTATAAAAGGTTTTTACTGTAGCTTCATCATCAATTAAAGCAACAACAATTTGCCCATTATCAGCTGTGTTTTGTTTCTTTACCAAAATATAATCTCCGCTAAATATTCCTGCTTCAATCATACTCTCTCCTCTAACTGTAAGCATAAAACATTCAGCATTACCAGTAAAATCAATTGGAATAGGAAATGTGTCAGTAATATTCTCAACAGCTAGTATCGGTTGTCCAGCAGTGATTTTTCCAACAACAGGAACATCTACTAGCTCCTTATTGCTGTAGTAATCCTTTGGCTCCTCAATTCTTTCATTTCCTTTTGAATCCTTTAATAGCCTTAAAGTTCTACCTTTTTGGTTTTCCTTTTTTATAAATCCTTTTTCCTCGAGTTTATTTAAATATCCTTGCACTGTAGCAGTAGAGCTTAAGTCAACTGCTCTTCCAATCTCTCTAACAGATGGAGCATATCCATTAATCTCCATTTGCTTCTGTATGTATTTTAGAATAGCTCTCTCTCTTTTATTTAACCCATTTTCATCTCTTACTGATTTATTCATAAGTACCCCTCCATTTAATAACTATTGTTACTATATCATAAAAAAAGATGTTTGTCAAACAAAAGTTTGAATTTATTTTGTTACATCCCTGCAATATCATCTTTTTCAAATTTGTATGTAAGCTTTTTTCCATAGGCTTCTTCATAAGCTTTTACTTTTAGCTCATAGTCCTTTTTTCTCATTTCTTCTTTGTTTTCCTTTAAGCTTTTATTTGGGTCAGGATAAATAGGTTCCATAATGTGAAGTACAAATTTTAACTTCTTGAAGCCATCATCATCATATTCTTCTTTTTCTCTTAGCTCTGTAAAACAAGGTATTATTGGTACATCAAATTTTGCTGCAATATGATAAGCTCCAATTTTGCAAGGTCTTGGCTTTTTATAATTAAACCACATTTGCTCTTCAGGGTAAATTAGTATTAAATCTTTATTTTCTAAAAGAACTTTAACCGATGGTAGAAAATTTTTTTCAAGATATTGATTGCTTTTGCTTATTGGAATTGTACCGCAGTTTTGCATCAAAAATCCTAACCTACCTGTCATAAAAATGTTTTCTTGCTCTACAATAATGTCGAGATGTTCCCTTCTTTTTACTTTATTTGTTGCATACATTATTACAGTGCTGTCTTTTGGACTAAAATGGTTTGATGTAACAATAGCTCCTGTTTTTATTTTCTTTAAGTTTTCCATTCCAATAATAACAGAATCGTGATTAAAAATTTTTGTATAGTCTTTTGCAATATTTCTAGCAACCATCCTTTTGATTCTGCTTACCAAATTATTTTTTAAAATATCATAGTTTAAAATAACTTTCTTTTGTTCTTTTGTAGTTATTACTGGATCATTTAGTTCAACTTTTGCATCAAAATCCCCATTTTCTACTGCTTTCTTTATATTATCAATGACTTCTAGTCTTTCTTTACTCTTTTCCATATACTCCTATTTCTTTCTTAAATTTTTTTAAATAATCTTCATATTCATCATATATGTCGTCAAAATCATAAATATTATATTTTTTATGTATTTCTTCAATTTGCCAAGGTTTAGCATTTATATATGTTGGATAAGGTTTGGCTCTAAATGTCATACTAAAATGTCTTAATACTGTATCATTTTGTTTTTGAGCTTGTTCATTATATTTATCAGGGAAATAAATTTTTTTAGTACAAGCTTTATTTATTGCCGTTTGGTCAGGTAGCATCATTTTCTTAGTTCTACAAAGCTTTCTGGCTTCTTGAAAACATCCCGTTTTTCTGATTTCTGGTAAATTCATTAAGATTACCCCTGAATTCATATAATCAGGATTAATAGCTTTTCTACCAATTGCATCAAGAGAAGCTCCAATTTCGTAGTTTGTCATATCTGTATCAAATATTTGCTTAATATCATCATAGGCAATAATATCTGCATCCAAGTATAACACTTTATTGGGTAATTCTTCAACCTCATCACTCATAATTCTAATAAAAATATATGGTGTAAAATGAGTATTTTTATTTGAGTTTTTTGAAAATTCTTTCCTATATAATTCACTCGTATCTATTAAATGAACCGTATTTTCAGGATTTTTATCTTGTAAACTTTTTTCAATAATCATTCTTTCTTCTTCGGTTATTGGTTTAAATTCTTCTTTAATATCTTGTAAATCCATTGTCATTAAATACACATTAAGTGTTTCTTTTGTATATTTCTCAATTGATAATAGCGAAATAAGTATTCCGTCAAACATTTTTTCATTTCCACAGTACATTAAGTTTATCATTTTTTACAATTACTCCTCCTAAAGGCATAAACAATTTTATGTTCCCCTTTTTACATATTTAATTAATTCAATATTGTTATTTTTGCTTCTATTGTTCATTGCTTCAAAGACTTGGTTTCTAAGTTTTTCTTGTGCCTCTTTTTTATTTAATGTTTTGTCAGGATAAAATGGTCCATCTATGTATGTTATAATTTTAATTCTTGGTTTACTCTTTTTTAATTTTTCATTATCTTGTGCTTGACTTCCTTTTGATTTTTCATTATCTTGCTTTTGATTTGCTTTTGATATTTCTCTATCTTGCTCTTGATTTTCTTTTAGTGTTCCACTATCTTGCGTTTGATAAGTAGTTGTGAATGAGTAAACTGGTTTATCAAGCTCCACTGGATACTTAAAAGAAACCGATTTATAGTTTCTTATTTTTGTATAGTATGGCCAAACATGAGCCTCAGGGTATATTGCTATTACTTTCTTTTTGCTTATGTAATATTTTATTGCATCAAAAAAGTTTTTGCTTGCTTTTATATTTCCAGGTATTGGAAGGGCGCCTAACATTCTATTTGCAATTTTTAGTCCTGGTATTGATACATTATCGGCATTTGCTATTACATATACTCTTTTGGGGAATGCAACAAAAGTTGGGAAAAATGGATCTAAAAATTCGTTTGTATGATTTCCATAAATAAAAAATCCATTTTTCCTTTCAGCTTTTAAAGCTTTTTTATTTATCACCTTAAATTTATATTTAATTTTAATATGTATATAAACTGGTATACTAAATACCACTCTATAAAGAATAGTTGCGATAATGTTCCAAAAAATATTTTTATGAATGTACTTGTAGTTTTCATCTATTTTTATTGGTTTTATTTTTTCATTATCTTCTGCAAAATCATCATTAAGTTCATCATCATAATAATTTACTTTATTTTTCATTATTAAATTTCCTATGTTTTTACGCTTATATTAAGTTTATTATGTTCTCTTATGTTTTTAGCACAAATATATCTTCTCATATTTTTGCATTTATTTCAATACTATTATTTTCTCACATTTTTATATTAAATTCAATACTATTTTAGTCTTCCCAAACCATTTCATAGCTTCCAATTTTTACTGTGTCTCCATCTTTTATTCCTCGTTTTTTTAGTTCTTGGTTTAAGCCTATTTCATCAAGTTTTTTGTGCAAATAGTATAGAGATTCATTATCAGTTATGTTTACTTTTCTAAGTATTCTGTTAACTTCTTCCCCCTCAACAACAAATATTTTGTTTTGTTTGGTAATTGTATATCCTTCATCTTTTTCTTCTAGTTTATAGACTTTTTCGTGTTCATTTGTAATGTCTACTAGGTTTTCTTTTGGTAAAGTCTTAAGTGTTTTTGAAACAAAGTTCATTAGTTCTTCAATTCCTTCTCCTGTTATTGAAGATATTTTAAATATTGGTTGGTTATTTTTGTCAGCAATTTTTTTTAGGTTTATAAAGTTTTCATCATTTTCTTGTACTAAATCTGATTTGCTTGCCACAATAATTTGTTTACGTTTTGCCAATTTTTCACTATATTTTTTAAGTTCTTCATTTATTTTGTTGTAATCATCTACTGGATTTCTACCTTCGCTACCCGAAACATCTATAAAATGTAAAAGCAATCTTGTTCTTTCTATATGTCTCAAAAATTGTAATCCGAGTCCTGCTCCTTCACTTGCTCCTTCAATAATTCCTGGTATATCAGCAATTACAAAGCTATCACCATATTTAGATTTTACGACTCCTAAGTTAGGATTAATTGTTGTAAAATGATAATTAGCAATTTTAGGCGAAGCTGATGTGACCACTGAAAGAAAAGTTGATTTTCCTACATTTGGAAATCCTACTAATCCAACATCTGCCAATAGTTTTAATTCAAGAATTAATTCTTTTTCTTCTCCTGGTTCACCGTCTTGAGCAAATCTAGGAGCTTGTCTTGTTGCTGTTGCAAAGTGTGAATTTCCAAGTCCTCCTCTACCGCCTTTTAGTATTAAGGCTTCTTCGTCGTTTTTAGACAAATCCGCCAAAATTTCATTTGTTGAAGCATCTTTAATTACTGTTCCAATTGGCACTTTTATAATTAAGTCCTCTCCACTTTTTCCATATTTTCTAGCACCTTGTCCATTTTCACCATTTTGAGCTTTAAACTTTTTTTTGTATCTAAATTCAATTAATGTATTGGCATCTTTGTCTACTTTAAAATAAACATCTCCGCCTTTTCCACCATCTCCGCCATCAGGTCCACCTGCAGCAACATATTTTTCGTGTCTAAATGATATTGCTCCATTTCCGCCTTTTCCAGCCGAAACGTAGATTTTTACATAGTCAGTAAACATCTGAGCTCCTTTCTATCTAATATTGCATGATTTATATTTTAAAGTAAAACGTACTATTAAGTAATTGCACGTTCTAAATTTTCTTTAATAATCTAGCATTATTGCTCTTTTTACTTCTTTAATAGTCTAGCATCGTTGCTCTTTTTACTTCTTTAATAGTCTAGCATCATTTCTCTTTTTATTTCTTTAATAGTCTAACATCATTGCTTTTTTTACTTTTTCCATTGTTTTTTCCGCTTCTCTTTTTGCCTTAGCTGTTCCAGCCATTAAAATATCTTTTACCTCATCTGGATGTTCTTCATAATAATGTCTTTTATCTCTAATAGGTTCTAATTTTGCATTAATGTTTTCTATTAATTGTTTTTTGCAGTCTACACATCCTCTTGTACCATTTTCACATTCACTTCGTACATCTTTGATTTCATTAATTGTACTAAATAATTTGTGGTAGTAGTAAACCATGCAGACATCAGGGTGCCCCTTATCATCTTTCTTAATTCTTGAGGGATCTGTTAATGCTCCCATAACCTTTCTCTTTATTGTATCATAATCATCAGATAAGTATAACGCATTTCCAAGAGATTTTCCCATCTTTTCATTTCCGTCAAGGCCTTTTATTCTAGGAGAATTGCTTATTACTTCAACAGGTTCTCTTAAAGTTTCTCCATAAATTGAATTAAATTTTCTCACAATTTCTCTGCATTGTTCAATTAATGGAAGCTGGTCTTCTCCAGCAGGAATGTATGTAGCATCAAAAGCTGTAATATCTGCTGCTTGGCTAACAGGATATCCTAAAAATCCATAAGTAACACTATCTCCAAATAATTCCCTTTTCTGTGCAATTTCTGTTTTTACAGTTGGATTTCTCTGAAGTCTTGAAATTGTAACCAAATTAGAATAATATACAGTAAGTTCGGCAATTTCAGGAATCATAGATTGTAAATATACTGTACATTTATTTGGATCAATTCCAAGTGCAAGTAAGTCCATTACAATTTGTAAAGTATTGTCTTTAACTTTTTGAGGATTATTAAAATTGTCTGTTAGAGCTTGTACATCAGCAATTTCAATAAAAGTATCAAATTTGTCTTGTAATTCAACCCATGATTTTGCAGCTCCAAAGTAATGACCAATATGTAAATGTCCAGTTGGTCTAATACCTGTCAAAATTCTTTTGCTTTTGTCAGGTTTTAAATCTTCAATTTTAATTTTTTCATCTTGAAATTCTTCCATTTTATAAATCCTTTCTAGCCGGTCAAATTTAATATACAAATATTAGTTAGTTAATGAAGCCAATACAATCCATTTTACTTTATAAATAATCATTTTATCTGTTGGAATGCATATCAAAATAATCAGTTTATAAGCAATTAAATTTTATTTGTTTCAGCATTAGTAAGTGAAATTAACAAGTCAATGTCATCATCTTCGGCAGCTTTGTTTCTCTTGATTCCTCCACATTTTTCACATTTATATACAATTACATAGCCTTTTTTTGAGTCAAGCTCAACATATTCTGGTCTTAATATTCCCTTGCAATCATTTGCCCTATCACCTGGGTTATTATCAATATGTATTGAGCACAAGCAATAAGGGCAATGATCACGTGATGTGTATCCAAGTTTTTCCACTTTTCTTCCACAATTTTTGCAAATAAATCCCTCATCATTCTTTGTAAAATTTTTCATATTTATTCCTTCTAAATTTAATAATCAAATACACTTCCACCTATAAATTCTCTAAGTAAAGAGTTGTTTGGTATTGGAGTTTCATCTATTTCTTCAAAATACTCTAGGAATGTTATTATTCTTCTTGCTTCTGAATATTCAGGTTCATCATTTTTTATTTCTCTTAATAGCTTTTTGGCATATTTAGCAAGCACACCTAGTTCATATACCATTGAGCTATTGAACATTGCATCGGCTTCTTCTTGATATGGAAAAATATTTTTATTTTCTCCTCTATTTACTGAAGGCCATCTGCTAATTGTTTCTTTTGCTGAATATCCTCTAAAATTGTAGTCTCTGACAATTCTTCTTATTAATCTAGTATCTGTTGTTGATATTCTGTTGAAATTATCAATATTTAAAACTGTAAGGTCACTAATATATATCTTGAATTTGTTTTCTTTTGGAATTTTAGCTGTTAGTTTATCATTTAAGCAATGTATTCCCTCTATAATTAATATTTGGTCATTTTCTAGATGTAGCTTTTTATCATCATAGTAATGCTTTGTTCCAGTTTTAAAATCAAATGTTGGAATATTTACTGTTTCACCATTTATTAGTCTTGTTAAATGGTCATTAAATAAATCTAGGTCAAGAGCATCAATTGTTTCAAAATCATATTCTCCATTTTCATCTCTTGGAGTTTGATCTCTTTCTACAAAGTAATCATCTGTTCCAATTGTTACAGGTCTTAAGCCCTTTATTTTTAATTGAAGTCCTAGCTTTTTGGCAAAAGTTGTTTTGCTTGATGATGATGGTCCTGCTATTAAAACCATTTTTACACCATTTTGACTTGCAATTTTTTCTGCAAGTTCTGCAATTTTCTTTTCCTGTAATGCTTCACACGTTAGTATTAATTCTTTTGATCTACCATTTCTAACTTCATTATTTAATTCTTGAATTGTGCTAACTTTCATTAATTTATAAATTTGGTCATATTCTTGAAGCTTTGCTAAAAACTTTTTACTTTCTTTAAACTCGCCTAGTTCTTTTGGGTTTGATTTATTAGGATATCTAACAATAAAACCATTTTTATATTTTTGCAAGTCAAAGATATTTATGTAACCTGTACTTAAAGGCATTACACCATAAAAATAGTTGTAATAATCATTGCAAGAATAAATGCAAACTTCTGATTTATCATCATTTTCAAGTTGTAAACTGCCATTTTGTGATTTATGATTTTTGTAAAATTCTCTCGCTTCATCTTTTGACATTACAATTTTTTTAATTGGCAAGTCCTTATCAATTATCTCTTGCATTCTTTTCTTTACATTATTAATTATTTCATCTGTAACTTCTGCATTTTTTATTTCACAGAACATTGCATTTGAAAGCTGAAAGTCTACAAAAATATCTAAATCTGAATAAAGTTCACTAAAGGCTTGACCCATTATAAATAGAGCTCCTCTTATGTAAACTCTTATTCCATCATCCATACTTAAGTCAATTAATTCTACTGTATCTCCATCCTTTATGTCATAATCAAGAGGTTTTACAGAATTATTGCATTTGCAAGCAATAATGTGATTTGGCGATGTTCTAATACTTTCCTCTCCTAGAATATCAATTACCTTTGTAATTGTTTTTGTTAGACCAACTTCGTGTCCATCGTATATTATTTTCATATTTTATCCTCTCTATATAAAGTATAATATTTTAATAAAGCAAAAATTATTAAATATAATACATATTTTATTGAAGCATTATACATATTTTATATTTTTATTTTAACATTTATATATTTTTATATTTTTATTTGAACATTTACATGTTTTTATTTAAAAATATTATATATTATAACATTTTTAATTGAAATAAATTTATTCTGAAGCTTCTTTTAGTTTTATTAAAATGTTTAATGCTTCGATTGGCGTTGTTGCATTTACATCAACTTTGTCTAATTCGTGAGCTATTTCAGCAAGTTTGTAATTGTACATACTGATTTGCCCTTGTTCTTCTAGCTTTTCAGTTTTTGTTTGATGAGTATTTTTCATTAAATTTTTTCTCTCAAGAGTTTTTAAAATTTCGTTTGCTCTTTTAGTTACATCCCTAGGTACTCCTGCAAGTCTTGCAACGTGAACTCCATAGCTTTCATCTGTTCCACCTTCAACGATTTTTCTTAGGAAGATAATGTCCTCTCCTCTTTCTTTTACAGCTATGTGGTAGTTTTTTGTCCCTTCAAGCTTATTTTCAAGATCTGTTAGCTCGTGGTAATGGGTAGCAAATAAAGTTTTTGCTTTAATTTCAGAAACTTTTTCAGCAACTGCCCACGCAATTGATAAGCCATCATAAGTTGATGTTCCTCTACCAATTTCATCAAGTATTATTAAACTTTTTGAAGTTGCGTTTTTTAGGATTGTTGCTACTTCCATCATTTCAACCATAAAAGTGCTTTCTCCCATAGCTAAGTCATCTGATGCACCAACCCTTGTAAAGATTTTGTCAACTATTCCTATATGAGCCTTTGTAGCTGGTACAAAACTACCAATTTGTGCCATCAAAGTGATTAATGCCACTTGCCTCATATATGTTGATTTACCAGCCATATTAGGACCTGTTATAATATTTAATCTATTACTACTAGAGTTTAAGTATGCATCATTTGGAACAAATTCCCCTGATGATAGTATTTTTTCAACAACTGGATGTCTTCCATCTTTTATGTCTATAATATCAGAGTCATCAACTTCAGGTTTGCAATAATTCATATCATTTGCAACAGTTGCAAAACTTGTTAGTACATCAATTTTTGCAATTATATTTGCAGCAATTTGTAATCTTTTGGCATTTTCCTCGATTTTATCTCTGATTTTTACAAACATATCATACTCAAGGTTTACAATTTTTTCTTGAGCACCAACAATCTCATTCTCCATATTTTTAAGTTCTTCAGTAATAAATCTTTCTCCTGTTGTTAGAGTTTGTTTTCTAATATATCTGGTAGGAACCATTTTTACAAATGATTTTGATATTTCTATATAATATCCAAAAACCTTGTTATATCCTATTTTTAAGTTCTTAATCCCTGTTGCTTCTCTCTCTTTTTCTTCCTGTTTCGATATCCAATCCCTACCATTTGCTGTAATTTCAATTAAGTGGTCAACTGTAGGATTATAGCCTCGTTTTATTAAATTTCCCTCTTTAATAGTTGCTGGTGGATCTTCAACTATTGATTCATCTATTAATTTATAAATATCATCTAATGTATCCAAAGAATTATATAAATTCATTAACATTTTAGAATGAGTTGTTGATAATGTTTTCTTCATTCCTGGTAGTTTAAAAATAGAGTTCTTTAAAGATATTAAATCTCTTGCATTTGCAGAACCATAAGAAATTCTTCCTGCTAGTCTTTCCATATCATAAACATTCTTAAGATTTTCTATTATCTCGTCTCTTAAAATCATATTATCTTTGATTTCTTCAACAGCATCAAGTCTATCTTGTATATCGTTTTTGTCAATAAGTGGGTCATTAAGCCATCTAATAAGAAGCCTTCCTCCCATTGCAGTTTTAGTTTTATCTAGTACCCAAAGCAAAGTTCCCTTTTTGGATTTATCCCTCATTTTTTCTGTAATTTCAAGGTTCCTTCTAGCATTTATATCAAGAGACATATATTTTTTAGTTTCATAAAATATTATCCTGTTTAAATTTTCTGGGACTTGTTTTTGTGTTTTTTCAATGTAGTTCATTAATCCATTTATTGCACAGATTGCAAATTCTTTTTTGTCAATATCAACTACGTTGTTATTTTTATCGAAGATTTCAAATGTTTGTTTTATTTTTTTTGAGCTATTTGAGAAATTATCTTCATTATCAGTATTCCAATAATTTCTTTTATTTTGAACAACCGCAAAAGCATCCTTGTTGATATTCATTACATTATCAACTTTACTATCATCAGGAGTTTCAATTGGTATATCATTTTCATCTTTGTCTTTTTCTTCAGAAATATATGTGTTGAATCTAGCTTGTATTTCTTTGATTTCATCTTCGCTTTTTGCCATCATAGAATTTACAATAATTTCAGATGGTGTAAATCTTGATATTTCATCAATTAGTTTATTAAAATTGTTGTCTTCTTTTATTTCTGTAGTATAAAAATCACCTGTTGAAATATCACAAACAGCTAGTCCAAAATACATACCTTCTTTATAAATAGACATAATAAAGTTGTTTTTCTTTTCCTCTGCAAGTGTTCCTTCAACATTTGTTCCCGGCGTTACAACTTTGATTACATCTCTTTTTACGATTCCTTTAGCTTTGCTTGGATCTTCAAGCTGCTCACAAATTGCAACTTTGTAACCTCTTGAAACCATTTTTGATATGTATGAGTCAATTGCGTGATGTGGTATTCCACACATTGGGGCTCTTTCTTGTTGTCCACAATCTTTTCCAGTTAATGTTAATTCTAACTCTCTTGAGCATATTATTGCATCCTCAAAAAACATTTCAAAAAAGTCGCCTAGTCTATAGCACAATATACAATCTGGATATTTTGCCTTTGTTGTGATATAGTGCCTCATCATAGGTGAAAAACTGTCAATGTTCTTATATCTTTCCATTGCCTTTTTTGCTGAATCTTCAATTTCGCTGTTTGCCATTTTAACTCCTATTCCTTTCTTGCTTATTCCATAGACGCATATAGTTATAAAATGCT
>CACXCH010000022.1 GCA_902766085.1 uncultured Eubacteriales bacterium | reverse complement strand
GTGAGCCATCGGGGAATCGAACCCCGGACAACTTGATTAAAAGTCAAGTGCTCTACCAACTGAGCTAATGACTCATCTATGCAAAAAAGTTAAGCACAGTTTTAAGTATACAACATAAAAAGCTATTTGTCAACGTTTTCACAATAATTTTTTGAAAAAAGTCATAAAAATTATCATATCTAATATCTTCTAGTACAATTATGCAAAACCTTACTTAATTTAAGTGAAACGAGATAAATATTTGTGCATTACTAGTAAAAAATAAAAATGATAGTGATTAAACACTATCATCTTATATATATATTTAAAATGAAAAATGAAACGGCTAATTGTTTTCTTTAACGTTTTTCTTTTTAGTATAATTTCCAGTAATAATTTTAGGAAAATATACAAACAATTTATATACTGCAAGCTTAATTTTCTTGCTCCATAAATAAGTCTTCCTAAGTTTACGAGGATAAACAATTTCATCTTCAACAACAGCCAATTCTTTTGGCGCAGCTTCAATTTCAAAAGAATAATTTTGACCATTATTATTATCCCACTCATTATTAGCAGATCTAAAACATAAATTCAAATTTTCAGTTCCTTCAATCTTAATTTCAGCTTGGAAACCTAACTCTGTTTTTGTCATTTCAACTTCATTTAAATTGTCCCAATTATCTCCAAAACCATAATGAATAAACACTTTCTCACAATTTTCATCAAAAAGTTTACCAGTATATGAAATTTTGACTAAAGAGCCATCAACTAATTTATCTGTATTAAAGAAAATATTTTTTACTAATTCCATCTATTTCTCCTAAATAATTCTACTATTATAATTATAATAGTTTATTTGGAAAATTCAAGCAATTTTGAAAAATGTATTTTAATTGTAAAAAATGTAACATAAATAAAATATTTGTCAAAAAAACAAACAAAAAGTTATGCTAAAACCTTGAAACTACAAAGAAAATTAAAAAACAACAAAATTTTCAAAAGAGTTATCACATTTACCAATAACTTTACCAACAATAAAAAAATCAGAATCTTTTGTAACAATAATTTCATCATAGGATTTATTCTCAGCCCTAAGAGAAATATCGTTTTTTCTAACAATAAATTTTCTAATAATCAACTTATTATCAACAAAAAATATTCCGAATATCCTTATTAGATAAAGGAATATTTTGACGAACAAAAATATAATCAGAATCTTCAATTTTAGGTTCCATAGAATTATCAAAACTTTTAACAGAAAAAGTTGCATCATAAAACTCTTTAGGAACACTTGTAAAAGTCTCAAGATTATTAAAAACAGGAATCTTATCATATATAATATGATTCTGTGCTTCATACTCATTTTGCTCATCAGAAAGAGATGTATCATAAGTCATAAAAAGAGGAGAGTATGGAATATCTAAAGCATCACAAATAAGTTTCAAAGTTTTATGACTAGGAACTCGAGTTTCCTTTTCAATATGAGATAAATGACCAGTATCAATATTGGATTTTTTAGCAAGTTCCATTCCTGTTATTTTTTTATCTTTACGAATCTTTAAAATTAATTTACCGAGCATAAAAACCTCCTTTTTACTATATACACTATCAAAATATTGTCTTTGCACACAAATATTTTATATTTATCTTGGCAAAATGTCAATAAAAAATAAATAGCCTAAGCTATTTATTTTTTTGTTGTATATTCAATATTTCATCATAATCGTTATTTAAAATACTTAAAAAAGTCTCAGCAATTGCAGGGTCAAATTGAGTACCTTCACAACGCTTGATTTCTTCCTTAACAGTATCAAGAGGAAGCGCATTTCTATAACTCCTCTTTGAAGTCATCGCATCAAAAGTATCAGCAACCGCAGCAATTCTTGCAACATAAGGAATATCTTCACCTTTAAGCTGACTAGGATAGCCATGACCATCGAATCTCTCATGATGATGTAATACTATTGGAATAATATCAGAAAACATTTCAACATTTCCTAAAATATGAGCACCAATAGATGGATGATTTTTAATTTGTGAATACTCATTATCATCAAGTTTACTTTCCTTAAGCAAAATACTATCAGGAATACCAATTTTTCCAATATCATGGAATAATCCACCAATTTTTAAAGTATGCAAAGTTTTATCATCTAAATTTAATTTTTTGCCAATTAAAACAGAATATGCAGAAACTCTATCAGAATGGCCTCTTGTATAAGGATCTTTTGCCTCAACGGTTTGCCTTAAAATACCTATTGTATCGAGATAAGATTTCTCAAGAGCATCATTTTTATCAGCAAGTTCATCATTAATTTTATTAATAAGCTTCATCTGGTCAACAGACTTTAATCCAGATTGAATCAATAGAAGCAATTGCTCAAAATCACTACTCTTTTCACAATAACCCTGGATATCAAGCTTTTTTAAAGTTTCAAGGGGTGGAGCTAAATCCTTATGGCCTGTTAAGAGCAAAATATACAAACCTTTATCGAACTCTCTAATTTGCTCAACAACCTGATCCCCGTGAAGTGGATCCATAATAAAATCAAGTAAAAGTAAATCATAATGCTCTTTTTTTAAAACTTCAATTGCATCAAGCGGATTTGTATAAGTATCAAGACTATATCCATTCTTATTTAAAACAACTTTTAGAGAGTCAAGAATACCACCATCATCATCAACTGCCATAATTTTATATGGGTAAAGAACAACTTCTTGCTGATATTTTCTCATAATTTCTCCTTTCTATAAATAGAAAGCTATTTAATTATTTATTATTAATAGGCAAAGTAATAGTAAATGTGGTCCCGACATTGACCTTGGACTTAAAACTTAAATTACCATTAAAATTACCTTTAATTGTAGAGTAAGACATAAACAAACCAAGACCAGAACCATTATGTCCTTTAGTGGTAACCATTTTGCTAAACAATTGTTTTTGAATATCCTCTGGAATACCACAACCATGGTCTGCAACATCTATTACTATATTATTATCTTTTTGTGAAATAGTCAAGTCAATGGACTTATTTTGCTGACCATTATAACTTTGAATAGCATTAGAAATCAAGTTATTAATAACCTGAACCAAAGCATTAACATTTCCAACAAGTTCTGTAGTAATTGGAATGTTACACTCAACATTTAGGGACACAAGCGAACTCTTAAGTTCATGTTTCATTAAAATATTAACATCCTTTAGCAAATCATCAATGGGGAATCTTTCTACTGTTGAATTATTGAAGCTAACAGCCTGACCTTTAACAGCAGTAATAATATCATTCATATAGGCATCATAAGAATCAACCTTTTTAACCCATTCTCTCATATCATTAGCAATTGCATGATGATCTTCTTTAGTAACATCAGGGTCATCTATAGATTCATCATATTCAGTAATCAAGTCGTTCAAGCCTTCCATAGCCCCTGAAATAGACATTATAGGCGTTTTTAAGTTGTGAGCAATACCACCGACCATTTGTCCAAGAGTAGCTAAACGCTCACGTTCAATAAGCATAGACTGATTCTTCTGAATTTCCTGCAAATCAAGAACGTGCTGAGTAATATCACTAAAAAGTAGCATAACACCAACACAAGTCTCATCGGAAATAATACCACTTATCTCAATTGTAAAATATTTAGACTTATCTTTAGTACAAGCATTAACAGTATATGTTTTTTCATTTTTTTGTGCTAACGATAAAAAGTTTCCAAAATTTTTCTTTTCAACCAAATCAATCTTATCATCTAAATGAATATCATTAAAATTTTTTCCAATAATCTTTTCTTTTTTATAGCCAAAACAATTAGCAAAAGGTTCATTACAATCAGAAACTATGTAATTATTATTTAAAACAATATATAAATCAGACATTTGATTAACTATTCTATTTAAAGCAATAGGAGCAATTTCAAGGAAATTATATTTAAAAATTGCAATAGCAATCAAAATAATTGAAAATGTAAATGAAATAGGAGTTACATAAATATTCATTTTGAAAACTGTCATACCTAAAATATTTACAATAATAGGAATTAATACTGCACAAGAAAGTAATAATGATTGAGTAGAAAAAGCGCCGGTTTTCTTAACAGCATTTTTAATTAAAATTATAAGGTCAACAAAAAATAATCCATAAGTATATATAGAATGAACATAAAAATATTTACCAAAAACTGTTTCATCCGGATTAATAGAATATATTTTATAAAATAAATGATGAACATCATTTGTCCAAAGGACAATCAATGTTATTATTGGAACAATTGAAAGATAAATATACTTTTTTAGTTTTTTTTCAGAATTGTTCTTTACATATGTACATGCAACATAGAAAAAGACTACTGGAGTAAAAGCGACAGGACAATATATAAAGTAATCAATGTATAAAGGGTTAATTTTTGTAAAATTAATAATTAAAATTTGTACAATTAACCCTGTACACCATAATATCATACAAGCAATTAATAACTTAAAAGCAGATACTAATTGAGAATGACGTATAGATTTATGAACTATATATCTATAAATAATCAATTCAACAATAACTGTTAAACATAATCCTATTAAATATCCTGAATATTTCATAAAAATTCCTCATCTTCCGTTTAAAAATTTGTAATTCAATGGTATTATAAATCTATACTATTAAATAATCAAACATTTTTATAAATTTTCTAAAATCTTTTTTAAATAATCTTTTGTAATAATAGGCCACTTAAAATTGGTTTTATTTAAATATGTTAAAGTAAAATCATTTCTTATAATTAAATTTGTTTTAAAAATTATCTTTTGATTCTTATCCAAATCATTTAATAAAACACTAACTTTGTTAAATTTAGCATTAGAATTAAACCATTTAGTTAAATTATTTTTAAAAGTTTCTTCATCAACTATTGAAATATTAACGCCAATATCATTTAACATATTGATTAAAGACTTAAAATCAACATGATTTGAGTTATATAAATGCAAAACACTGGTCTTATTTTCAGAATATTTCATAGTTGTAATAATGGATTCAGCAACTTTATCAACCGGACTAAATTCAACATATCCGTCAAGAGCATTTTGAGGAATCATTCCCAAAGCAATATAAGCTTTAATTCTGTTATAGAAAGAATTTTCCTCTTTATTTTCCTGGAACTTACCATCAGAAAATCTATTAGTAATATTTCCAAGTCTTAGAATAATTCCATTTAGTCTATGATTATATATTTCATTAAGAATATATTTTTCTGCCTCGAATTTACTTCTAACATAAACATTATCAAGAGATTGATTAATAAATAAATCTTTTTCAGTAAAATAAATTTTCTTATTTGGCATAAAACTATGTGCAAGCCCAGTAATAGTATTACCAGAAACACTTAATGTAGAAATATGATATAGTTTTTTACCATAAGCTTCACAAAATGAAACAACATTTTTAGAGCCCTCAACATTTACTTTATCAAAAGTTGAATAATTGCCATAATGTTTAACAATAGCTGCACAATTTATTACCGAATAAACTTTATGCCCTAATTCATCATAACTATCATATGTCAAGTTAAACATATCATAAGAAATATCACCATCAACTACAAAAATTCTTTTGCCAAATAAATAACCTAAATCTGTACCAAAGTAATATTTAAATTTATTTTTTAATTTGTCCTCTGATGTTGTACTAGGGTCATTTCTAATCAAACAATAAATTTTAATATTATCAATCTTCAAAAGTTCAGCAAGAATATGAATACCTAAAAATCCTGTTGCACCAAGTAATAGTACATTTTTAATTTCAGATTCATGAATATTAAGATGTCTATGTATATTGTTTAATCTTAAAATCTTGTTAATTTTTGAAAAATCTTTTTTGCTATAGATTTTATTAGAACTACTATCTACAAAATTATGACTTGAATCATTAATAATATTAAAGTTTTTATCTTCAATAAATTTACTTAAGTCTTTTATAGTTGTATATTTAAAAATATCACTGTAACTAACATCATATCCAATTTTCATTAATTCAAGTTGTAATTTTAAAGCACAAAGAGAATCACCACCAATGTCAAAGAAATTATCATTTATACTAATTTCGTCAAGAGACAAAATTGATTTCCAAATTGTTAAAAGCTCTTGTTCCAAAGGAGTATTAGGCAAAACAATTTTTTGATTTTTAAATACTGGTTCAGGTAACACCTTTCTATCAATTTTTCCATTTGGAGTATATGCAAAATCATCTAATTGAACAAGAGAAACAGGAACCATATATCTAGGTAATTCTTCTTGAAGATGTTGCTTTAAAAGAGAAATGGTAACTCTACTATTGGCAGTAAAATACCCACAAAGAATATCACGTCCAGAAACATTTTTTACAGTGACAACCGCTTCTTTTATATCCTTATAAGCTCGAATATCATTTTCAATTTCACCTAATTCAATTCTTAATCCATGAACTTTAACTTGAAAATCAGATCTTCCTAAACAATCAATTTCACCATAAGTAATCAAATCAGAAGAAGTTCCCATAAGTTTAGTATTAGAAGAGTCAATAGGTAAAACCCTAGCTAAATCACCAGAATTATAAACTCTAATACCATTATAATTAACATATCTTTCTTTTGTTAAGTCATCACGGTTTTTATAACCAATAGATACTCCATCTCCGCCAATATAAAGCATACCAGGTACATATCTTGGAACAGGGTTCATATCTTTATCAAGAATAGTAGTAAAAGTATTAGAAATAGGTGTTCCAATTGTTACTTTTGAAGAATCAGAAGTAATTTCTTTTAAAGTTGAACCTATTGTTGTTTCAGTAGGACCATACATATTAAATATTTTAGCATGAGTAGCAATTTCCTTAATTTGTTTGTATAAATCAGTTGTAAAAGGCTCTCCAGCAAGGGAAATGATTTTCATATTTTTAATGAAATCAATATTATCAGGATCACTCATTAAAAATTTAAATTTTGAAGGAGTAGTTTGAATAACCTCGGCATTATATTTTAAACATAATTTATTCAATAATAATGGATTATTTTGTTCATCATTATTTGCAAGAATAATAGTCATTCCAGAGCAAAGTGGAAGTAAACTTTCAAGTACAAAAATATCAAAACACATAGTTGTAATGTTTACAATATTTTTGCCTTTTAAAGGCATTCTATCATTCATTCCAAATATGAAATTTACAACACTATCTTGTTTTAATAATACACCTTTAGGCTTTCCTGTTGAACCAGATGTATAAATCATATATGATACATCATCAGGCTTTGAAATACAGTCAACATAAGAAACATCAGAACCAATAGAATTATTATCAACAATGATATATTTCTTACTTTCTGATTTTGTGTTTTTTAAATCAACATTATATAATTGATTATTAATTGCAATATTTTCTGTATTTTTTTCAACTAAAACTAATTTTGCCTCGCTATTGCTTAAAATATAAGAAATACGTTCTGAAGGATAAGTAGGGTCAATAGGGATATATCCTGCCCCAACTTTTAAAATAGCTAAAATAGATATTAGCATTTCAGGTCTTCTGTTCATTAAAAGCCCAATAACTCGATATTTATCATTTAAAATTTTATTTTTATAAACATCAAGACTCATAATATAGTTCGCAAGAATATTAGATTTATTATCAATATCCTTATATGTAAACTTTTGATTACCAAAATAAAGAGCTATTTTATTTGGATTCTTTTTTACTTGTTCATTAAATAAATCAATAATAACTTTATCTTTTGGATAATCAAGTTTAGGATACATTTCGATTCTAGAAACCATTTCTTGAGAGCACATTGTTATTTTTCCAATTTCGATATTAGAATTATTTAAAACATTTAATATAATATTTTTATAACAATTTATAAAATCCTTAATAAAAATTTCATTATATAAACTTGTTAAATATTCAACTCTAATCTGGTAATCCTTAGAATTATTATTAATAATGGGGGTAATTTCCATTGAAATATCAAACTTGGAAGTTTTATTTTCAGGGAAATCATATTCAGTTTTTAAACCATTAAAGTTTAAAACTGGAACCCCAGAGCTCTCAAAAGTAAACATAACATCAAATAATGGATTTCTACTTGGATCATGTTTAATATTTAATTCTTTAACTAATTCATCAAAAGGATAATTTTGATGAGCAAAATCTTCTATACAATTATTTCTTATATTTACTAAGAAATCAGAAAAACGATCACTACTTGTAATATTTTCCTTTATAGCAAGGGTATTTACAAACATTCCAATAGTATTAGAGAATTCTGATCTAGTACGACCAGACACAGGAGATCCTACAACAATTTCCTCTTGCATAGTATATTTATAAAGTAAAACATAGAAACAAGCTAACAAAAACATATAAGGAGTTACTCCATTTTTCTTACAAAAGTCATCAATATATTCAGAATTATCAAGTGTGTCATAAATGCTATTTCCAACATGGTTAATAATTGATGGTCGTTCATAAACAGTTGGCATATTAAGGATTTGAATATCTCCATTAAACTTAGAAAGCCAATAATTTTTATCATAATTACTTATTTTTTCATTAATCGCAAAATCAATATAATCAAGCTTTTCATCATTTATAGAATTATTTTCAGATACATATTTATCATAATTATTATAATAATCACATAATTCTTTTGCAAAAATTTGAATAGAAACACCATCAAAAATTATATGATGAATATCAACTTGAAGTAATGATTTATTATTGAATATGTCAAGTTCTGCATGCATCAAAGGAGCTTTTGTTAAATCAAATTTTCTAACAAAATTATCGTTTTTAAAATTATTAACAGGCAAATCATAATCAATATAATCTGCAACAACTTGTGAAACATCAGTATTAGTTAACTCAAAAGAAGTTCTAAAAGACTCATGAGAATTAACAATTTTATTAAATGCAAATTTTAATCTATTAATATCAGGAATTTTATCAAATTCAATACCAAAAGGAGTATTATATGAAAGAGAATCTTCATCCATTGAACTTGTAAAATAAATTCTCTTCTGAGCAGAAGACAAGGGATAATAATTTTTCTTATCATGTTTAGTAATAACATTATTCTCATTTAAGTTATTATCTGATAAAGTAGATGAAAGATTTATATTATTATTAATCTTATCATCAATTAAATTTGAAAGTCCTTCAATTGTTGGATATTGAAAAACATCTTTAATATCAATACTTATTTTAAATTTATTATAAATTTCAGAAATAAGTCTAATTGTACAAAGAGAGTCACAACCTAAATCAAAGAAATTTGATTTCTTTCCAATTTTAATTTTAAAATCATTTTTTCCTAAAATCTTTTGCAACATTTTTGTAACAATTTTTTCAGTATCAGTTTCGGGTTCAACAAAATTATTAACATTAGAACTGATATCTGGCAAATTTCTTACATCAACTTTGCCATTTAAAGTAATAGGTAATTTGTCAAGCAAAATAATATGGCTAGGAACCATATAATAAGGCAATTTTTTTCCGATTTTTCCCTTAATAGCTGCTTCGTTAAAAGCAGAACTATCACATTCGACATAAGCACAAATAGAATCAATACCATTAATCTTCTTAATAACTGCAACAGCATTTTTTATATTGGGCAAACTTAAAAGTGCATTAATAATTTCATCAAGCTCAATTCTAAGACCATGCATTTTAATTTGAGTATCCCTTCTTCCAATATACTCAATATCACCATTATGATTCAAAAATCCCAAATCGCCACTATTATAAACTCCATCAAATTTGCGTTTATTAATATAACCAAGAGAAACACCATCACCACTAATCACCATTTCTCCAGGAAAACCAACTGGCATAAGATCACCATAAGAATTTAAAATTCTAATATTAACATTTAAATATGGCTTTCCAATATTAATATCATTTTCATCAAGTATTTTCTTGTTTGTAGAACAAGCAGTACATTCTGAAGGACCATATCCATTATGAATATCACCATTTGTTGAAGCACGAAGCTTCTTAAATAAATTCTTTGTAAAAACTTCTCCACCAAGTTGAAAAATTTTAACATTACGCAAGCATTCAGGATCCTCATTTAATAATAAAGAAATTTTTGAAGGAGTACTTACAATAAAATCAATTTTATCTTTAACAATTAACTTACTTGTAAAGACAGGAATCTCTTGCTCATTTTCATCAGCAAGTACAACAGTTTTTCCCGATAAAATAGGCAAAAAGCTTTCAACCATAAACATATCAAAAGCAACAGTGCTTGTACTTAAAAACATATTGCATTTGTCAGTATGTAAAATTTCTTTAAAACTATTAACTAAATTAATTACACTAATTCTCTTTAATTCAACTCCTTTAGGTTTTCCAGTTGAACCAGAAGTATAAAGGACACAAAATCTGTTTAAGTTAGATGAATTAATTAAGGCAAACTTATCACTAGCTTTTTTTGCAACATTTAAATTATAAAAATCTATATTTAAATCCAATAAGTTTTTTTCTAGATTGTTATTGGTTAGAACTTTTGTACAATTTGCATTTTCAAGCATATATTTTACTCTATCATGAGGAAGAGCAGGGTCAATAAGCAAATATGAAGCACCTGATTTCAAAATTCCCCACATAGAAGAATACAAATCAAGAGACCTATTAAGTAAAACACCAATAACATCATTGTTTTTAACGTTATTAGAAAGTAAAAAATTGCAAATAGAATTTGAGTGCAAATCAAGTTCATTATATGTCATTTTTGAATCTTTAAAAATTGCCACAGTTTTATTTTTATTTTTACTTACAACTTCTTCAAAATAAGAAACAATGCTTTTATTTTTATCATATTTAAAATAAGTATTATTATATTCTTTGTATGCTTCTAAATCAGAATTACTTACAATAGGAATATTAGATAAAATTGGATTTTTAAGCGCAAGTTTTGCCATGTTTATTATAATAGAATTTATATTTAATACATCGTCTTTAGTAAATTTACTCGTTTGATAATTGTAATAAATTGAAGGGGTAATATTTCCATCCATATCGTAGAAATGTGCTTCAATTGAATTTGCAACGGAAGTATTAGCAACCCAATCAGAAGTATAATTAATGTTACAATTATTTTTATTATCACGTGCATTTTGAAAAGAAAAAACAAAATCATATAAATTTTTATTTAAATCATACTTATCTTTAACATATTGTAATAATTCCAAATATGGAAATTTTTGATGTCTAAAAATATTCATTTGAGATGTATAAACATTTTTAACAAAATCAATAAACTTCATGTTAAAATCAAGATCAATTTTAAAAGGAACTGTACTTACAAACATACCGGTTATTTTTTTTTCGTTAAAATTAGTTCTATTAAGAACAGGAGTACCAATAATACAAGAATTTGTATTATTTAATTTTGCTAGAAAAACTGAATAAATAGCCGTAAAAAATGTATAATTAGAAACATGTAGTTTCTTAGTAAAATCAGAAATTTTAGAATAAAGTTTTTCATCTATTTTACAAGAAACTCTATCACCAGAAATATCAGATTCATTAATAGATGACTTATTGTAAATGTAAGTTAAATGAGGTTCTTTATCAAAAAGATTCAACCAAAATTCTTTATCTTTAGTATATTTACTATTATCTAAATAGCTGGTACAATTATTAATGTACGCAACATAAGAAGGGTAATCTAGTTGTAAATTTTTAGAAATTTCTGAATTACCTTTTATATCATCACTTATAGTTTGAATATCAAATTTATAATTTTTTTTAGAAGATTTTAAACAAGAATATATATTCATTAACCTTGAGATTGTGAGACCAAGCGAATAGGCATCACAAACTAAGTGGTGAAAAATACCAATTATCCCGCCTTTTCCATTTGGAAATTTAAAAATTATAAATCTAAATAAATTATCATTAAAAATATCAAATGGTATTGAAAGGTTTTTTTTGCATAGTTCTCTAATATCTCTATCTGTATTAACATCATAGACCTTTATATCAAAAGGTAAATAATTAGAAACATATTGTTTAATGTTTTTTCCTTTGTTTATTATGTGTAACCTGAAGCTATCAGTATGTTTAACATACAAATTAGCAGATAATTTTAAAAGTTCAAAATCAACTTTTTCATTTATTGAAATATAGCCACAAATATTGTTAATACTTGATTTCGAATAAAAAATTTCAGTGTTCAAAATATTCTTTTGTGGATTAGATAAATCAATTAAATCTTTCATATTAGTCCTCTTATATTCATTAATCCAATCACATTATAGCAAACCAAATTTTAAAAATCAATAAAATGACGAAAAATGTTTAGAAAAGTTATATTTTGGCAGTATTTGATTTTAAAAATTATTATAGTATATTGATTTTTTTTTATGTAAAAATGTTAAAATATATTACAAACAAAATAAACTATTAATTAGTAATAATTTTTTAATCTTTATTTAACAAACGAGAAGTAAATTACAGAAAATTAAAGACAAAATTTAATCTTTATTTAACAAATAAAGACTAAATTAAGGACAATTCAAAAAAATAAAAATTTAAAAAAGTTTAATCTTGATTTAACAAATATGGTATAGTTTATAAACAATTTCAAAAATAAAAAGCAATATACTAAAATTGAAAGTAAGATTGAGCAAAAAAGTTTTATAGATTTTATAAAAAATTTAAATTCAAAAAAAGGAGAATATGACAAAAGTCATATAAGAAAGAAAATGAAAAGGAAATTTAAAAATTTAATAATGCTATTAATAATAGCAGCAGTATGTACAGGAAGTTATTTTACAATGAAAAAAGCAAGTACAACAAGTAGCAATAATACAATGGGCAATATGCCACAAATGAGTCAAGGAATGCCAAATATGAATTCAAGTGATTCAAATTCAACTGATGCTAGCAACACAACAAATAAAAGTAGTTCAACAGCAACAACAAGTCAAAGCAATGGACAAAATAGTTCAGAGCCACCAGCAATGCCAAGCGGAGACAGTAGCTCAACAAATAACTCACAGCCACCAGCAATGCCAAGCGGAAACAACAATTCAGCAAACAATTCACAGCCACCAGCAATGCCAAGTGGAAACAATAATCAATCAAGCAGTTCAGAACCTCCAGCAAAACCAGGAGAAAGTTCTTCAACAAGTGACAATACAAATTCGAATACTACCACAACAACTCAGGAAAATTTAGGTAGTAGCACAAGTTTGGAATCGGCTCAAAGAAATACAAGCGAAAATCAAAATTCATCACAACCCAATAATAGTCAAATGCCTCAAGGACAAATGCAACAAAGCGAAAATGGAAGCGTAAATATTTCAACAATATATTATGTATTATTTACAATAGAAGCATTAGTAGTAACAATTATGATTGTATATCTAATAATGTCAAAATTTAACAAATTAACATTTAAAGAAACAATCACAGGAGTTGACAAAAAGATAATATTTGTTCTACTTACAATTATAATTACAGGGGCATTGACCTACACACAAACAATTTTGACACAAAAAGTATTTGCAAATAACAACCAAACACAACAAATACAAATGATTGAAAACGGACAGGGGAGCAATCAATCATCTAGTCAATCAGAAGCATCAGGAGAAACAACTATTTCAGAAGATAAAACTGAAGAAAGTTCAACTTATGAAAGCACCGAGTCAGGGAAAAGTGCAATACTTGTAACAGATGGAACATCAACGATAAGTAATGCAACTGTCACAAAATCGGGTGATTCATCAGATGAAAATGCGGACTTTTATGGAACAAACGCTGGAGTTTTAGTAACAAATGGAACATTAAATATAAGCTCAAGTAATATTACAACAAATGGATCACATGCAAATGCGGTATTTGCATATAATCAAGGAAAAATCAATATTTCAGACTCAACAATAAATACAACAAGCAATAACTCAGGAGCGATAATGGTAGCAGGAGGAGGAACTCTAACTGCAACGAATGTAACTGCAACAACTCAAGGAAACTCATCAGCAACAATAAGAAGTGACAGAGGTGGCGGAACAATGACAGTAAATGGAGGAAGCTTCACAACATCAGGAGTAGGGTCACCTGCAATTTATTCAACAGCAGACATAACAGTAAACGATGCAAGCCTAACATCAACAGCATCAGAAGGAGTAGTAGTTGAAGGTGCAAACTCAGTTACATTAAACAATGTAAAACTAACAGACACAAATACAACATTAAATGGCAATTCAGAAACATATAAAAATATTTTCTTATATCAATCAATGTCAGGAGATGCAGACCAAGGAACAGCTACATTTTCAGCAAGTAATTCAAACATAACAACAAACAAAGGAGATACAATATTTGTAACAAATACAACAGCCACAATCACATTAGAAAATAACACAATCACAAATAATGACTCAGAAGGTGGATTCTTAAGAATACAAGCAGGAAAATGGGGAACATCAGGATCAAATGGTGGAAATGTAACATTAAACTTAAATAATCAAGCTGTAACAGGAAACATATATGTAGACAACATATCAACACTATCAATGAATCTAACATCAGGCTCAAGCTACACAGGAACAATAAATGGAGATAATACCGCAAAAAGTATAGCCTTAAAACTAGATTCAAGTTCATCAATAACATTAACAGGAGATTGTTATGTAACATCATTAGAAGATACAGACACATCTTACAGCAATATAAACTTCAATGGTTACAAACTATATGTGAACAATGTAGCAATAAACTAAATTTTATACAAATCTAATGACACAATTTGTATCACAAAATAAAAGAACAAATTAAGAAAAAATGCAGCAAAAATTAAAAATAAAACGCAGCAAACAAAAAATAAAACTCTCTTAAACTTAATAGTTTAAGAGAGTTTTACACAAACATAGCACAAAATGTGGAAAATATAAATTATAAAATAGTCACAAGAAAAATTAATCAAAAATGGTTGACAAAAACCGTACAAATGTGATATTATAAAAAAGTGTTAAGGGCCAGTAGCTCAGTTGGATAGAGCACATGCCCTCTAAGCATGGTGTCGGGGGTTCGATTCCCTTCTGACCCACCAAACACAATTCTAAATTT
>CACXCH010000021.1 GCA_902766085.1 uncultured Eubacteriales bacterium | reverse complement strand
TAAGTGATAGCTTGTGTAAAGAATATAACTTGTCTATAGTAGAGAAACCTAAAGTAAAGAAAATTGATTTTAAACAATATGCAAATAAATATTATAGCAAAGATAATTATTCACAAACTGCAAAAAAGGATTTAGATTTTGCAATAAAGCAAAGTTATTCATATAAAGATTTCTTTAAACTAATGAATAAATTAGGATATGATATTTATGAACGATATGGCAAGATTTCAATTAGAAATTATAAATATAATCGAAATATCAGAATAGAAAGAAGATATGGAGAATTTTACTCTATTGAAAATATAAAAAGAAGAATATTGGAGGAAGAATCTGTTAGAGTTCCATTTATTGAAAGTTATAATAAGCCTTTCAAAAGTGGAACTCTTTTAGTTTCTAAAAAGAAATATAAAGTTACAGGTTTTATGGCAATATATTTTCACTATATGTATTTATTGAAACCATATTCCAAGAGATATCCAAGTAAAAGACTAACACTTTCTATGAGAGCAGATATTTCTAAAATGAATATGTTTTCTAATGAAGCAAAGTTATTGGCAACAAATAATATTGAAACATCAGAGGATTTAAATAATTATGAAGAAAGTAAATTAGATGAGATTAAAGAATTGGAATCTCAAAAAGAAATTTTGTGGAAAAAAAACAAAAGAACTGAAAATAAAGATATTAAATTTGAAAATAATAAGCAAATTTCTAAAATACTAGAGGAGCTAGAAAATTTAAGAAAGGAGGTGGTGCTCATTGCGGATATAAAAACAAGAATACCTGAGATGAAAGAAAATATTAAAGAACTTAAGAACGAAGAAGAACAAAAGAAAAACCAAAAATTAGAAAAAGTAAAAAATCAAAGAGAAGGGAGAAATAGTGTATGAATACTGGAGGAGATGCAGCAGAGCAAATGGTAAGATTTTATCTTGAAGGTGTTGAAGTGGCTTGCAGAATATCAGGCAAAGGAGCTGAACATTTTATAGGATTACTTTTAAATGTTTTGAAAAATAAAGAACAAACTAGAGGAAAAGCAAGATTAAATTCAATGCTTAAATCAGGCAAAAACTTATCAGTTTTTACAATACAAAAAAAAGATCTTGCTAAATTTGCAAAAGAAGCAAAAAGTTATGGAGTTTTATATTCTGCTTTAATAAATAGACAAAATAAAAATCTTGATGGGATGGTTGATATTATGGTTAGAGAGGAAGATGCAAGTAAGATAGATAGAATTGTTGAAAGATTTAAACTTACAACTTCTAATCCTGTTAAAGTTAAAACTGAAGTTCAAAAGACATTGAAAAAAGAGTTAGAAAAAATACATAATGAACAAAAGTTAAATGAACCTGAATCAAGAAATATAAATGTTCAAACAAAAAATATTCAAGATATAGCCCAAGAAAAGCAAGAACAAGCTCCAATGCAAAAGGAAGAAAATATAAATTTCAATATGGCGAAGACAGACCAAAGTCCTCTGTCAGAGCCTTACTCATTGAAATCAGAGGGCAAAACGAAAAAAATCAATGATAGAAAATCAGTAAAAAAAGAGCTTTCTGAAATAAAACAAGAAATGCAAAAGAAAAAGGACTTTAAATCGAAAGAAAAAAATAAAGCAAGACACACATTTAATAAACAAAATGTTAAAAAGAAAAAATTAAAATCAAAAGAATTATAGGAGGTACTCTAATGGCTAGTCAAAAAAGGGTTTTATACTTTACTGAAGAACAATATCACTTACTTATAAATGCTTTAAATGATTTACGAACTAAATGCTTAAATGAAGGCATAAACACAATAGATGTTGATACCTTATTACTTCAAGTTATTGATAGTCCAGTGAAAGGATTTATGAAAGAGGTAAGAAATGAATCAAGATAAAAAAGTAGATAAAATTCTATATCTTATTGGTATTGTTCCTGTAATATGGTTTAGTTTATTGGTTGCACGATATATGGACAAAGGAATAATAAATGTAATTAAAAATGGGAATATGATATTCGATAATCCATTAAATATTACTTGGTCAGAGAATAGTCTAAAAACTATTCTTATTTTTTTAGCTTTATATTTTATTTTAATTGCCTTATTTGAAAGCACAAGGAAAAATTATAGAAGAAAACAAGAATATGGTTCAGCAAGATGGGGAGATACTAAAAAATTAAATAAAAAGTATAAACAATATCCTGAAAACATGAACAAAACATTGACGAAAAATGTCGAAATTGGTCTAAATGGTAGAAAACATAAAAGAAACTTAAATGTATTAGTAGTTGGTGGCTCTGGTGCTGGTAAAACTTTTAGTTATTGCAAACCTAATGTTATGCAAGCAAATTCAAGTTTTGTAGTGTTAGACCCCAAAGGAGAAATATTAAGAGATACAGGTTATTTACTTAAGTTAAAAGGTTATGAAGTAAAAGTTTTAGATTTAATAAATATGGAAAAATCACATTGTTACAATCCTTTTGTATATTTAAGAAATGATAATGATGTTCAAAGATTAGTAACTAACCTTTTTAAATCTACAACTCCAAAAGGAAGCACAACCCAAGATCCTTTTTGGGATACTGCAGCAAGTATGCTTTTATTAGCACTTATATTTTACTTATATTATAAAGCACCTCCTGAAGAGCAAAATTTTAGTATGGTTATGGAAATGTTAAGAGCTGGAGAAGTTAATGATGAAGATGATGATGGACAGGAAAGTGCATTAGATGTTTTGTTTAATAGACTTGAAACAGAAAATCCAAATCATATAGCATTAAAATATTATAGAAGTTACCATTCAGGTTCATCTAAAACATTAAAATCTATTCAAGTTACATTACAATCAAGACTAGAAAAATTTAATTTAGAAAGTTTAGCAAATTTAACAATAACAGATGAAATGGATTTGTGGCAACTAGGAGAAAAGAAAACAGCATTATTTGCTATAATACCTGATAATGATACATCATTTAATTTTTTAGTTAGTATTTTATATACACAACTTTTTCAACAATTGTTTTATACTGCTGACTATAAATATGGCGGAAGTTTACCAATTCACGTTCATTTTGTTATGGATGAATTTGCAAATGTTTCATTACCAGACGATTTTGATAAAATACTATCTGTAATGAGAAGTAGAAATGTAAGCGTTTCAATTATTTTGCAAAATTTAGCCCAATTAAAGGCTTTATTTGAAAAGCAATGGGAAAGTATTGTAGGAAACTGCGATACTTTTCTTTATTTAGGTGGAAATGAACAATCAACACATAAGTATGTTTCAGAACTTTTAGGAAAAGAAACAATTGATACAGATACTTATGGTAGAACCTTTGGGCAACACGGAAGTTATTCTACAAATTATCAAATAACAGGTAGAGAACTTATGACGCCAGATGAAGTAAGAATGCTAGACAATAAATATGCTTTATTATTTATAAGAGGTGAAAGACCTGTTAAAGATTTTAAATATAATATGCTAGAACATCCAAATGTAAAATATACTGCAAATGGATTATCTAAGCCCTATGAACATGGAACAACTGAAAGAGCAATAGCAAGTATTTCATTTAATATTAGTGATATTGAAAATGCAACAAAAGAAAGAAAAGTACAAGAAATTAAAGAAAATGAATATGAATTAGTTTCAGAAGATGAAATTGAAAAATATGTAAAGGAGAATTTAAATTATGAAAATGATTAAAAATAATGAGAATGAATTTTATAAGGCAGATATTCAAATTGTGCCAGAGAAGAAAGAAAAAAAGAAAATGAACAAACATTTAAAAAGAGTTTTAATAATTGTAGGTTATGCATTAGCTTTAAATATTGCAAAGATGTTACCAGTTTTTGCAGCTGATGATCCACTTGCCGTTGTAAATAATTTATCAAATTTTATATTTGGCTTAATTAGAGCTGTCGGAATGATTATATTAGGTTTTGGTGTTGTTCAATTAGGAATGAGCTTAAAATCACACGACCCAACACAAAGAGCCAATGGAATTATGACTCTTGCAGGTGGAATTGTTATTACATTTGCAAAAGAAATATTAAACTTAATAACAGGGGGCTAAATTTAAAAAATAGGAAAAGAAAAACTATAGGCAGGTAAAATTTATCATTTTAATGGTAAAAGCCTGTCTTATTTTATTTTAGGAGGAATGGCAAATGATTTTTAAAAATAAAGACATACCTTTATTAAACAGGAGGTGCAGATAGTGAGCTGGATAGTAGATAATTTGCAAAATTCATTAAATACTTGGAATGGAAAGTTATCAGAAATTTATTCACTGGTAACTCAAAGTCCAGAAAATTTTAAAGGTGGAGCAATTTGGAATGTTATAGTTTCAATAAATGGTGGATTACAAGCAATAAGTTATGCATTACTTGTTTTGTTCTTTGTTATTGGAGTAATGAAAACATGTGGTAATTTTTCAGAAATAAAAAGACCAGAACAAGCCCTGAAATTGTTCCTGCGATTTGTAATTGCTAAAATAATTGTAACTTATGGAATGGATTTAATGTTGACAATATTTAAAATTATACAGGGAATTGTATCAACGATAATGTCGAAAACATCTTTTGGCGTAACTGAAATGAGCCTTCCACAACAAATAATTGATGCAATAAATAATGTTGGATTTTTTGATAGTATACCTTTATGGGCAATAACACTTTTAGGAAGTTTATTTGTAACCATACTTTCATTCATTTTGATATTAACTGTATATGGTAGATTTTTTAAGTTATATATGTATACTGCAATAGCCCCAATTCCTTTAAGTACTTTTGCAGGTGAGCCAACACAAAATGTTGGAAGAAGTTTCTTGAAAAGTTATACTGCGGTTTGTTTGGAAGGGGCAATTATAGTTTTAGCGTGTATTATTTTCTCAAGTTTTGCAACAAGTCCACCAAATGTAGATACAGGAGTTGCAACTGCTACAATGGTTTGGAAATATATAACAGAGCTAATATTTAATATGCTAGTCTTAGTTGGCACAATTAGAATGTCAGACAGAATAGTTAAAGAGATGATGGGATTATAGGAGGTAGAAGATGGAAGATAAAAAGGAATTTAAAATAAAATTTTATACAGAAGATGAAATTAAGAAAATAATAAAAGATAAGAAAGAACATTTATATTATGTGGATACAGGAATTGATGAAGTTTTAGTAAGAGAGCAAGATTTACCTGATGTAATTGTAAGTTTTAATAGAAATATGGAAATGATGGATTTAAAAATTTATGATGAGCAAAAAATAAGCATGGATCCAGTAATCACAACTTATGGAGAATTTTTAGACAAAGCAGATCCAAACTTAAGAGAAAAAATCATTGATAGATTAAATAGTTTGCAAATAGGAGAAAAAGAACCAAAAGATTTTAAAATAATAGATGAAGATATGTATGAGAAAGTTAAGCAAAATTTGGAAAAACAAAAAGAAAGAAATAAGAGAAACAAGGAGGCAAGATAGTTTATGGAAGTTAAGGTTAATAAAGATATAAGAGAATTTAGTGAAAGTATCTTTTTTGGACTGACAATGCGTCAGTTCATTTTTTCTATTCTAGCTTGTATTGTTGCAGTAGGATTATATTTTGTTTTAAAACCACATTTTGGTGTAGAAACATTGAGCTGGGTATGTATTTTAGGTGCAGCACCATTTGCAGCATTGGGATTTATAAAATATAACGGAATGACAGCTGAAAAGGCTCTTGTTGCTTTTCTTAAATCAGAGTTTTTAATTCCAAAGCAATTAACATTTAAAGCACAGAATATATATGCAGAGGCTTTTAGAGATATAATCAATAGAGATTTAAAGGAAGGCATAATAAAGCCTCAAAACAAATTTAAAGAAAGAAAAAATAAGAAGAAAAAGAAAAATAAGTCAAAAAATGTCGAAAAAGAAAAAGACGCTAATGTTATAGAAGATCTATACAAATAAAAGGTTGAAAAGGAGGAAAGTTTTGATGAAAACTCTAAATAGAATATTTAAACAAGATAAAGAAAAACTGAAAATACCTAAATCTGTTCAAGACATAATTCCTGTTGATTGTATATGGGAAGATGGAATATTCCTTGTTGGTAATAATAAGTATTCCAAAAGTTATAAATTTATGGATATAAATTATGCAGTAGCAAGTAAAGAAGATAAAGAAGCAATGTTTTTAGATTATTCAGAGCTTTTAAATTCGTTAGATACAGGAGCAACTACAACTATTACAATAAACAATAGAAGAATAAATAAATTAGATTTTGAGAAAACAATTCTTTTAAAAGATACTGGAGATGATTTAGATAAGTTTAGACACGAATATAACAATATGTTAATTGCCCAATCTAGAGAGGCAAATGGAATTGTTCAAGAAAAAATAATCACAATATCAGTATATAAAGACTCTATTGAAGAAGCAAGAAGCTATTTTTCAAGAACTGGAACAGATTTAATAAATCATTTTAATAGTTTAGGCTCAAAATGTGTTGAATTAAATGCAGAAGAAAGATTAAGAATAGCACATGACTTTTACAGAACAGGAGAGGAAACATCATTTCATTTTAATATACACGAAACTATGAAAAAAGGACATAATTTTAAAGATTTTATTTGCTCTGACACTGCAGAGTTTGAAAAAGATTATTTTAAGATAGGGAATAGATATGGGAGAGTTTTGTTTTTAAAGGAATATGCAAGTTATATAAAAGATTCAATGGTAACAGAACTTACAGATTTAAGCAAGAATATGATGTTATCTATTGACATTATTCCAATTCCTATGGATGAAGCAGTCAAAGAGGCAGAGAATAGAAGACTTGGTGTTGAAACAAATATTACAAATTGGCAAAGAAAACAAAATTCAAACAATAATTTTTCAGCAATTATTCCATATGATATGGAGCAAGAGCGAAACGAAACAAAAGAATTTTTAGATGATTTAATCAATCGTGATCAAAGAATGTTTTTAGCAGTTATTACAATGGTAATTACAGATAATACAAAAGAAAAATTAGAAACAGATACAGACACTATAAGGCAAATTGCAAGAAAGAACTTGTGTCAACTTGGGATATTAAGATTTCAACAGTTAGATGGACTTAATACTGTATTACCATTTGGAGTAAGAAAAATAGATGCATTAAGAACGTTAACAACAGAATCTTTAGCTGTGTTTATGCCATTCAAAGTGCAAGAAATTAGGCACGAGAATGGCATTTTTTATGGTCAAAATGTTATAAGTAAAAATATGATTATTGCTGATAGAAAACAATTATTAAATGGTAATTCATTTATTCTTGGAGTTTCTGGAAGTGGTAAGTCATTTGCAGGTAAGCAAGAAATAGTTTCATTTAAACTTCGAGAGCCTAACGCAGACATTATTATAATCGACCCAGAAAGAGAGTATTCAAAATTAGTAAAAGCATTAGGTGGAGAAGTAATTAAAATATCAGCAACAAGTAAAAATCATATAAATGCAATGGACATGAATAGTGAGTATGGAGATGGAGCAAATCCTGTAATATTAAAATCAGAATTTATTTTGTCTTTGTGTGAGCAGTTAATTGGAAGTGGAAATCTAGGTCCAAAGCAAAAATCAATTATTGATAGATGCACTGCAAATGTTTATAGAGTATTTCAACAAGGCAATTATCAAGGAATACCACCAACATTGCAAGATTTTAGAGAAGAACTTTTAAAACAAGATGAGCCTGAGGCGAAAGAAATAGCTTTAGCAATAGAATTATTTACAGACGGATCATTAAATACTTTTGCAATGAACACTAATGTTGATACTACCAATAATTTGATTTGCTATGATATTCTTGATTTAGGAAAACAATTACTACCAATTGGAATGCTTGTAGTTCTTGATAGCATATTAAACAGAATTACAAGTAATAGAGCAAAAGGAAAACATACATATATCTTCATTGATGAAATTTACTTATTGTTTCAATATGAATATTCAGCAAACTTTCTATTTACACTATGGAAAAGGGTAAGAAAGTATGGAGCTTATGCAACTGGAATTACACAAAATGTAGAAGATTTATTACAAAGCCATACGGCAAGAACGATGCTTGGAAACTCAGAATTTATTATAATGCTTAATCAAGCATATTCAGATAGATTAGAACTTGCAAAACTTTTAAATATTTCTGATACACAATTGTCATATATTACAAATGTTGGAGCAGGTGAAGGTTTAATAAAAGTTGGCTCTGCTCTAGTTCCATTTGTTAATAGGTTTCCAAAGAATATGGAACTTTATAAATTGATGACAAC
>CACXCH010000020.1 GCA_902766085.1 uncultured Eubacteriales bacterium | reverse complement strand
TTTTATAAAGTATAAATATTAATAAATTTATTTTGTATTATATCAAACTTCGATATTTTTTTCTACAAAACAATCAAAATTATATTTTTTATATACTTCTTATTGAATATTGGAATTATAAATATTGAGTCAACTTTGATTAAAATTAAAAACTTTAAAAAATTAAATCTTATCTGATTAAAAATTTATTAAAAATACTTAAAAGAACGATTAACTAGTAACTACCAGTTAATCGTTCCTTTTTCTATAAAAGCTTATAATTATTTTTATCTGCTCTGTCATCAAGATCTCTGTCATATTTTTTATCCTCATAAAACCAGTCGGTTTTCTTTTGATCTGGCACCTTTGATTTTTCTACAGCTAAGTCCATTACAACCACTATTGCTAAAATCATTCCGAAAATTGATGATGCTGAGTTGATTATAACATCTGAATTAATTGAATAATCTTTAATGGCAGGTACTACCGTTTCTAATAAGTCAGTTCCAAAATACGCAACATACATAACGATATAAATTATGCCACCAATCATTTTTCTTCTTGCTACTAAAATAATACAAAATAGGGTAACGAATAACATTACAATTTCAAGTTGTAAATTAATTGGTGTAACAATAAAGCTAACATTTTGTGCTGCATTTACACAAACAGCAACTCTAAATACCCAATACATTGCCATAAATATTACTGTTAACCAGTTTGCAAGAGTTTTCATAATTATTAGAATCCCCTTTCTATATATGATTTTCCTTATTGTAATTTTTTTTATTTGTTGTCATTATCATCATCGATGAAATCAAATTCATCTTTATATTTTTCCTTAAACATATCAAATATAGTATTTAAAGTGTCCTCATCCTCTACACTATCATATTCTTCTTCATCGCTTCCATCATCTACTTTAGCTTGCTTTAATATAACAACTTCGTCGCCATCCTCAGCATTTTCATCAGCTGGCAACAAGACAATATAATTTTCATTTTCATAATTAATCATATCAAGGAATTCAAAATTGACATCATTTCCATTTTCATCTTTTAAAGAAATTATATTTTCTCCCCCGTTCATTTCATCATTTTGTGAATTATTATTCATTTCGTTTTCATCCATTGTTAGGCTTCTCCTTTCAAAATTTCAAATACATCATATAATAAAATAAATGTTTTTGCAATATGTTTAAACAATTTAATTATTAAAAGTTTGTAACATAGAATTAAAAAGCTAAAAAGCATAATATTTAATGCCTTTTTATTTTAAGTCATACCAATTTTTTGCTTCTGTTACTTCTACCTTTAGTGGTATTGAAAGTTTGTATGCATTTTCCATTTCTCTTTTTAGGAGTTCTTTTGCCTGTTCTTTTTCTTCTTCTTTGACTTCTAGCAATAATTCATCGTGAACTTGTAAAATAATTTTTCCATCAATATTATTTTTTCTGAGTTCTTTGTAAACATTGTTCATTGCAATTTTCATTATATCTGCAGCTGTTCCCTGTATTGGGGTATTCATAGCCGCCCTTTTTCCAAATTCACGAACCATATAATTTTTAGATTTTAGTTCTTTAATATATCTTCTTCTTCCAAATAATGTTTCAACATATCCATTCTTTTCGGCAAACTCTACCATATTATCCATATATGTTTTTACTCCGCTGAATTTTTCAAAATATTTTTCTATGTAATCACTTGCTTCTTTACGCGAAACATGAATTTGCTTTCCTAGTCCAAATCCTGTAATTCCATATACTATTCCAAAATTAACTGCTTTTGCTTTTGAACGTTCTTCTTTTGTTACTTCATCAAATGGAACATTAAATACTTGTGATGCAACTTCTCTGTGAATGTCCTCGTCATTCATAAATGCTTTTTTCATATTTTCATCATTTGACATACTTGCTAATACTCTAAGTTCTACTTGAGAGTAATCAGCGTCAATAAATATATATCCCTCTTTAGGTACAAATGCCTTTTTTATATTTTTTCCAAAGTCATCTCTAGATGGAATATTTTGTAAATTTGGATCTGTTGAACTGATTCTTCCGGTTGCAGTAATTGTTTGATGAAAATGTGAATGTATTCTTCCAGTTTTTTGATTTACATAAGGTATTAGTCCTTCAACATAAGTAGAATTTAGTTTTGTTAGTTCTCTATATTCTAATATTTTAGGGATGATTTCATTTTTATCTGCAATTTTCTCTAAACTTTCTTCATCTGTTGAGTATCCCCTTTTATTCTTCTTAGAATATGGCAAGCCTAGCTTTTCAAATAAAATACTTCCTAGTTGTTGCGTTGAATTTATATTAAATTCTTCTCCAGCTAGTTCATAAATTTGATTTGTTAATTCGCTAAGTCTGTCTTTTAGCATTCTTCCAAATTCTACTAATTTTTCTTTTTTACATTCAATTCCAGTATATTGCATATCTCCTAAAACAGAAATAAGTGGTATTTCAATCTCATCAAAGAGTTTTTTTGATTTGTCTTCTTCTAATTTTTTTGTTGTAAGTTCATATAACTTTCTAATTACATATAAATAAATTCCAATTTCATTTTTGTTTTCATTATTATCAAATAAATTAAGCTGCTTTTCTGGTATAAATTTTTCTATATCCAAGTTCAAATATTGCATAGCAGTATCTTTAATATTGTGCTTTACGTTACTTGGATCTATATCATAAGTTGCAACTTCGCCGTCATATTTGATTCCTCTCATCTCTATGCCACTTTCGTTAAGCAATACATAGTCTTCATTTATATCATATCCAATTTTTTCTAATTTCTCGTTTTCGAATATTTCTTTTAGTTCAGTCTTTGACGGATATTTAATGTAATAATTCTTGTTTGAATTTTCATCATAAAATCCAATTCCAGTAATGTTCTTTTTTATAATCTTTGTTTCATCGTCAGATTTTTCTTTTTCTAGATAGTAAACGAATTTTTCTCCTAGTTCAACTTCTTTAATACTATTAATATAGTTTAGCTCTGCTTCTTTTTGAATCAAGTCTTTATCAGTGCTTTCTCCTTTTGCTGAGTCTATTGTTTCCCCTAGATTGAATTTTTCAATATATCTATTAAATCTATAGTATTTAAATAGATCATATACCTTATTGTTATCCCATTCTTTTAATTTTATATCATTTATATCTTCAGAAATTGGCGCTTCTGTATTAATTTTTCCAAGCTTTTTTGACAAATAAACAAGTTGTTTATTTTCAAGTAATTTTTGTTTTAATTTTGGCTTTAAATCATCTTTATCGTTTTCAATTTTCTCATACAAATTATCAATTGTACGATATTGCATAAGCAAGGTTTCAGCAGTTTTAGGTCCTACGCCAGGACAACCAGGAATCTCATCAGAAGAATCCCCCATTAATGCTTTGAGTTCAATAAGTTCTGTTGGAGTTAATCCACTATAATCTTCTTTTACTTTTTTTATGTCATAAACCTCGGTCTCAGTTTTTCCAGCTTTTGTCCTTGGTATTCTAACAAAAATATTTTCATCAATTAATTGAAATAAATCTCTATCTCCAGATAAAATGTAAACTTTGTTCTGTTTTTTTCCAAATTTTTTAGCATAAGAACCTAAAATATCATCTCCCTCAAAATCCTCAAGTTCAACGTGCTTTATATTCATTGCATCTAGAATTTCTTTTATTTCCGGCATTTGTTCTGCAAGCTCTTCTGGCATTTTATGTCTGCTTTTTTTATATCCATCATATATCTTTTTTCTAGTATTTGCAGCTGTTTTAGAGTCAAATGCAATCATAATATAATCAGGCTTAACCTCGTCCAGATTTTTAAATAGTATTGCTAAAAAGCCATAAAGTGCATTTGTGTATTTTGTACCATCAGCTGTTGTTAACATTTTATTTCCCATAATTCCATAAAAGGCTCTATTCATTATAGAATTTCCATCTATTAATAATGTCTTTGTCATACTTTTATATAATCAATTATTAATAATTGATTATCTCCTTTCTTTTTTCTTACGGAAATAAGTATATCATAAATTGTTTTATTAAACAATTTAATTTTAAATAAAATTTTCAGGTTAAGTTACTGGTTAATGGTTTTACAATCAAAAAGCTGAAAAGCATAATATTTAATAGGCGAGTAAGATGCGCCTATTAAATATTATGCTTTTTTGCACTCTAAGCTAAAAAAACATTAATCTGTAGCAAATAAAAAGCTATTGAATACTTTAATATTCAATAGCTTTTTATTTATTTTCTTAGTCCTAATTTTGCAACTATGTCTCTGTATCTTTGAACATCCTTTTTAGCAAGGTAATTCAATAGATTTCTTCTATCTCCAACCATTTGATATAATCCTCTTCTTGAATGGTTATCATTTGGGTTGTTTTTTAAGTGTTCTGTTAGCTCATTTATTCTTTCTGTTAATAGAGCAATTTGAACCTCAGGTGAACCTGTATCCTTTTCATCCCTTCTGTAAGTTTCAATAATTTT
>CACXCH010000019.1 GCA_902766085.1 uncultured Eubacteriales bacterium | reverse complement strand
TTCATAAGCATCATCCCTTATAATATAATTTACCTTCATTTGTTTTCTATATACACATTTTCGCGTTTCTTTACTTTATATATATTTTTTAATGCATTAAAAATTATTGATATTCTATTTCTTTTTATAACTGACAAACCATTTTGATTTGATTCATTAAATTTTTGTTCTAGCTCAATCATTTTTTCTACATAATATTCATTAAAGAAAGTATAGTCATCTGTTTTTCCAATATAATTTACAAAGCTATAAAGTTGAACTCTACAATGTTTGGCATCATCAATCGTTAAAATATTTTTAATTTTTTTATCAAAATATGCTTTAATAATCAAGTTTTGAGTACCAAAAAAATCCTTTTTTATTTTATTTTTTATTTTATTTATTTTCTTTTGGACTTTTATTTCTTGGTATCCATATTCTTGCATCTCAAGTTCAGCATTTGCTAATTCTTTCTCTTCTTTAGAAATTATATCAAAGCCTTTCTCTATTCTTAAAACATTGCTTTTTCCTAGCTTCATTTTAAATTCATTTGTAAAATCGTCTTTTGAATAAAAAGTACTGTCTATCAATTGCTTAAAACCTATCAAATTTGCAAGTTGGCTAATTAAACAATAATTCAAAGGGTTTGAAGTTAGCATACTAGCGTTAACAATTATGCCACAATAGTTTGTTTTTATTGTTCTTTCATTGCAAGCATAATGTGTCATAAGTTCTATTGCAGAATTATTTAATTCCTCGCCATACAATTTCTCATTTATGTTTCTACCAATTCCAAATCTATACAATATCCCTCTTTTGTCTCTTACTTCTTGAAAAAAATGCAAACACTCTTTAACGGCAAGTTTCTTTATATCGTCAAATCTTAATCTTCTTTCAAAATAAATTGCACCTTCTTTATATGAGTAATATGATTTTATTCTTTCATGCCTTAAATCAGTAACATACATATCTAAATTTTGAATAGAGCGCATTAATGTATAGAAATCAAGCTTTAGGTCCGGAAATCTTGTATATAAATTCATAGATACATACGATGCAATCATACTTTTATCATTTTCACTTATTACTTGTTTTTTTATTCCCCTGTTTTCCATCAGCAAATTAATTGCCTCCATGACTTTTTTGTGTAAATTTCTATAAAATTTTACAAATAAATTATATACTATTTTTATCATAATTTAATTACAAAAATATTAATTTTTTGTAACATTTTTGTAATATTTCGTTAAATCTGCTTTGTCCCCATTATTTGAAATATTTTATAATATTATAAATTAAGGATTTACTTTTATAAGATTCTCTTGTTTTTCATACTCGATTGAGTCAGATAATAGTTTCTTTTGTATTACATTAAAAAACGTAATATTCAGATAACCCATAAAATTACTTATGAGAAACTTAAATATTACGTTGTTAGAATTATTTATACCTCTACTTTTTCTTTTTTCTTACAGAATAGCCAAATGTCCCTATCTTTTTGCCTAAAGCATAATATCCACCATTGGCATAGGCAATCAAGTTACATTTCGAAATATCAAAGGCTCCATTATCATCAATATATTTTTCATCTGCATCTATTGATAACACTTTACCTATAAACATCGTATGCGAGCCTAATGGAACTATTTTTTCTACTTTACATTCAACAGATACCGGGCTTTCCTCTATTAATGGACATTTCACAAAATTGGCCTTTTGCTTTGTTAAATGCATTTCTTTAAACTTGTCAACATCCCTTCCACTTTTTACTCCGCACCAGTCTGTTGCGTAAGCAAGCTTTTCATTTGTTAAATTAATTACAAATTCTTTGCTATCTTTTATTATGTTATAAGAATACCTTGATGGACGTACCGAGATGTATACCATTGCTGGGTCAGTATTCAATACTCCTGTCCAAGCAACAGTCATTACATTAGAGTTCTCCATTGTTCCAGATGTAACTAGTGCTGCAGGAATTGGATATTCAAATGTTCCTGCTTTCCATTTTACTTTACTCATATTTAGCCTCCAAATTTAAAATATTTTATGAAGCAATTATATGAAAAAAATTTTAATTGCATTACTCCTATCTTGCACATTATTTTAATTAATAACCTCATATTATTTTAATTGTTTTTATAGTAAATATCCCATTAATGTTAATGTATCATTTATCTTTTCTAATGTATTAGCTGAAATCACAACAATAGTATTTTGAGCTCTAACTATAGCAACCTGACTATAATTTTGACTATATTTTGTTGTGAGATTTGTTCTTTCATAATGTAATTTGTTAATTTTATCATCGCTCTGGCTATATTTTAATTCATCCTGTCCCAAAGCTTTTGTCGTTCCCATTTTTTCCATCATCAGTTGATAGTACGATTCTGCTGTTTTTTCACTTATAAGTTCAAAAAAATCAACAATCACTCCTACTCTTTTATTTTCTGCCCTTAAGTAATCATCTTTTTCATTAATTGTAAACCCATTTTCCTGCATAATAGCTACAAAGTTTTCTGTAGTTACAGGTTTTATCGCGCTTAAGCCTGTCATTAAATTTATCGTAAGAATTACTATTAATATAACTAAAACTATCATTAAATAGTCATAAATTGTTTTCTTGTTGTGATTTTTTTCAATTTTTGAAATGTCTTCTTCATTTGTACTATCTTTCATTTTAAACTCTCCCTTTTTCTTTTTTATTAATAATCTAGTTCTAATTTAGCATAACTTTTTAGTTTTATCAATACCTTATTTTAAGAAATTTTCTTAACTATCAGTGGTTACTATTTTTAATTTTTTACAATCTTGAATTGTTGTATTCATATCAAGAAAGCTGTTTTTGAAATTTTAAATCTATGAAGAATATCATTAATATTCATTAATTAGCATATAGATAATAAAAAAGGTTTTAATTTGAATTAAAATATTTTTTAATCATTGATGACCCAAATTAAGAAAGGAATTAGATTTAAAATGGATTCCAAATATGAAGATACTAAAAAATCTGCAATTATAGGAATTGCAGGCAATTTGTTTTTACTTATAATTAAAGCAATGTCTGGCTTTGCTTTTCATAGTCAATCAATGATTGCAGATAGTTTTCATAGTGCTATTGACTTTTTTTCTTCTCTAATGACATTAATTGGTAATAAAATATCTAGTGTTCCTAGTGATAATGATCATAACTTAGGTCATGGAAAAGCCGAGTATATCTACTCCATGCTTATTTCTATTTCAATGATCATAGTTTCTTATAAGCTTCTAGTCCAAAATATTTCTCAAGTTTTCTTTGGAAATGAAAAAATAGAATTCTCTATTTATTTAGTCATATCTGCTTTATTGACCATATTGGTAAAATTGGGCTTGTTCTTGTATACTATGTTCAATTATAAAAAACATAAGAACATTTTGCTTGAGGCAAATATGAAAGATCATAGGAATGATATGATAATAACCTTTTTTACGCTTATTTCAATAATTGCTTCAAAATTTGGTATAACATATCTTGATAATATTGTCGGTATTGGAATTTCAATATGCATATTCTATTCAGCAGTTGTTATTTTTCTAGAAAGCTATAATGTTTTGATGGATAAAACAATTGATGAAACAACTAGGAATCAGATACTTGAGATTGTTAAAAAATATCCTGAAATAAAAAAGATTAATCATCTAAATGCCTCTCCTGTAGGCTCTAAATATATGATTTCTATTTCAATATTTGTTAACGGAAATATGTCCACTTTTGAAAGCCATCGTATTGCTAATAGTCTAGAATATAGGATTACCAGTCTTGATAATGTGCAGCTAACAATTGTTCACGTAAATCCAATATAATACTTTACTTTTTTGCTTTTATATTATAAAATGTGCTTGTTGTTTTATTTAGACTTGATTTGAAAGGCCTAAATTCAAATAAACGGTTTATGGGTTAGCCTAATTTAAAAATCCAAATACATTAAAAGGAATAAATTTTATTATGTTTAAAAATTACTTAATTGTTTTTTTAGTTTCAATGCTACCTTTAATTGAGTTAAGGGGTGCTATTCCTATAGCTGAAAGTATGAGTTTAAATATTTTTGTTTATTATATAGTTGCTATTATTGGAAATATGCTTCCTGTACCTTTTATTTACCTATTTGCAAGAAAGCTTCTCGAATGGGGTAAGGATAAAAAAGTAATTGGAAAATTCTTTACTTTTTGTTTAGAAAAAGGTCAAAAAGGAGGAGAAAAATTAAAAGAAAGTGCTGGAAACAAAGGAATATTTTGGGCTTTAATGATATTCGTTGGTATCCCTATTCCTGGTACAGGCGCTTGGACAGGCACTCTTGCTGCAAGTATTCTTGATATAGATTTTAAAACAAGTATATTGGCTGTTTCTCTTGGTGTAATTTTAGCTGGTATTATAATGTCAGTTGGTAGTAAAGTTGTCTCTCACTTTGGATGGGCTGGAGTTTTCATTATCGTTTTAATAATAGCAATAATTGTTTGTCTTTACTACTTAATCAAAAAACTACATAACAATAAAACTATTAATAAAAAATAGAAAAAATCTTTTTGAAACTTAAATTAAGATACCCATTTGTTACATAAAAATGCCCCTAAAAAATAGCTAAAGTTATTTTTTAGGGGCATTAAGTTTATGTTTTTTTCTTTTAATGTAATTTGATGTACTACTTGACTAGTTCTATCTTTTTACTCGTTTCTTTCTATCAATGTAAATTGATATTCATAATCATGGTATTTTGTTTTAAATGACTTTTGCTCTACAATTTTTGCATCACTATATTTTGAAATAAATTCTGTTTCTAGTCCATCACTACTTACAATCCATAATCTACCATATAAGTTGCTAATATCATCTAAATTATATATTGTTTTTCCATAAGCTTTATATGCTTCCTCAGTAGTCCAATTTAATATGTTATAGTAATAAATATTGTTATATTGGCAATAGCATTTTGATAGAATCCAGGCTATTGTTGAAAAGCCAGAGCCAACTCCATTTTTATTCCATACTATTACATAATCAGTTGGTTTTACATTTGCATCAATATATTCAATCGGGTCTTTATTTGATTGGTCATAATTTATATTTATTAAATTAATATTAGTTGCTGTAGAAATCATTAAAATACATAGGCAAAATATTGCAACTACTTTTTTATTTTCTTTTGAAGCTAATAATGCAATTTGGAAAATTAATAATCCTATTAAAGTAAACAAATATCTTTCATAAAAAATGCTTTGCCACATTATTAAACTTATTAGGCCAATCGATATTAAAAGTATAGCCCAAACATATAAAACAAGTTTGGCAGGTTTTGACGACTCTTTTTTCCAATTTTTGCAAAGTAAATAGATTAAAAAAATTAGCATTGCAAATGAGAATAGTATAGCGATTTTATTTTGAATATATACTGTCCCACCTAAGCTTCCGGTAAAAACAAATTTAATTACATCAATTATACTTACTTTTCCTATCCAATATCCGCCTGATACTCCCCTTGCTTGTTTTAGTAAAATGCTTATCCAAGGCAAATATAATATTACTTGTACTAAAGCTGATATTAATTCTGCTTTTACATTTGTTTTGTTTCTTCTCTTTATGAAAACAATAAGAAGCATTACATTTTCAATTGCAGCAATAACTAAAGCATAGTAGTGAGTATATGCGCATAATAAACTAAAAATAGAAAATATAATCCAATCCTTAATTTGGTAGTTTTTAGTTTTTGAAAGCATCTTTAGTTTGTTATTTTTAATTTGTTTTTGCTCATTTTTTCCATCATATATCCTATAACCATAGATTGACATAATTGTCACAAATAGCATTGCCCAAGTATACATTCTTAGTTCTCCGCTATAAACTATTATTGTTGGAAAAAATAATGCTAAAAATGAAAACAATAGTCCAACTTTGTTTCCAAACATTTTTCTAATATGAGTATAGCCTAGAATAGACATTATAATTATAGGAATGCACGAAATTAGTCTCACGCAAACTATATTTTTAGTTATCTTCATAATGATTCTTGCTAGAAAATAGTAAAATACCGGATGAACATCATTTGACGCAATTGTCCAAATCTCTTTAGCAGGATGTTGTATTATAGCAATTGTGTAGCTTTCATCAAACCACATATATGGATGAAAACATGGTAAAATTACAAATATACTCCCTAGCAAAATTAAAATTCCAAAAATTGTTTTCATTTTTATCTTTGTTTCTTTCATTTTAGCATTGTATGATGCATTTAAATGCCCATACACTCCCTTCTTCGTTTTTATCTCTTTTCTTTCATTTAGTATTGTATGATACATTTAAATGACCATACACTCCCTTCTTGGTTTTATCTCTTTTCTTTCATTTAGTATTGTATGGTGCATTTAAATGATCATACCCTCCGTTCTTCGTTTTTATCTATCTTTTCCATCATCATAAGTTGCTCTAAAACTGTCGTTATACATTGATTCTTCTATTATTGTATCAATATATCTTTGCCTTTCGCAATCAGGCATATATGAATAAGCGTAATAAGAATTTTCATCAAATGTTGGTATATTATCTATTCCACGTTGAATCATTCCTGAAGGATATTGATATTTTCTATATGATAAAAAACTATCCTTTGGATTTTCTAATTGGCTAATTGGTTCTTTTATCTTTGACAAATCTTCATATCTATATTTTTTTATTATTTTATCTGAGTTTAGTATCAAGTAATTGCCATTTGCCTCATAAGTATAGAAATCAAATGTTATTAAATCCTTCTTTCTATGAGTTCCTGTTTCAAAAATTTTAGAGAGAAACTCTAAATTTTTCTTTCCTTCAATAGACTTTAAAACATCACTTGCCTTTCCAAACTGTGCAGGCGATATTAACTTAGCTCTCTGATGAGCACATTTTAAATCAGTTTCGAGTCCATATCCATTGTATTGTCTAAAAGTTAATTCACTAAATATATTATAAATATTTTTTTCATCTGGAACTTGCATTTTTGATAGCTGTTCCAAATAGTCTATAATAGCAATATGTTTTTTATCTGTTATTATATAGTATCTATCAAAGTCCGTTCTTTCTACTCCACTTACACTGTGATTAATCCTCGTTTTATGCCTAAAAAGCAAATTTCCATCTTTGTCTATTAATAAAATGGTCCTTGGAATTACTATAGTTGAGTTTCTGTCATATTTATTTAAATATTGTTCATCACAATCGTTCCTGACATTTGCAGTTAAATACATTTTTAATGCTTGTAAAAGGTCTTTTAGCCCATAAGTTTCCTTGGTTTCATACACTTCCTCCATAATATCATCGGCAATTATGTTGGAAATATATGCATTATTTTTGAATTTAGGATTTAATCCATTATTTTCAAGAAACTTCAGAATTATATCTGGATAATAAATAAATCTTTTTTCCATTTATTGGTTTCCTTTATTAAATTTATAACTATTATACCAGCTTTTGGTGCATTTTTCAATGTTTATGGCATTTATTTATCCATAAGCAGATACTAGTTAAATGTTTTTAAGTTAATAAAGATAAAAAGCATAATATTAAAAAAATATTAACCTGTAACTGCGGCATATTTTTACTCTCTTGAGAAAAATGCAAAAATTGTTTGTATACCTTTCTTATTATATGAAAAAAAGAGGTTTCATCACAAGAACCTCTTTTTATTTAGTGACTTTTTTAATTCATCACTTTTTTAATTCATCACTTTTTTATTCTTCGCTTTTTTTGTTCATTGCTTTTTTGTTCATCGCTTTTTTATTTCGTTTTTACATATTCATTCAATGGTTTTATGCAATAAATGTTGTATGGAAATTTATCTGTTGTAACATAGCCTGAAGGTGCATCAATTAATTGTGGAATTCTATTCAAAATGTTTGCACATGTAAGTTCCACAGTTGCAGGTGTTTTGCAAACAAGTGAAGAATTTGGCTCACCATAAAGAGTCCATTCGTTTTTATCATATTCTTCTGGAGCATAAACCTTTCCAACACATTCAGTTACAAATTCAATTCCTTCTTCAGTTTCAGTTGTAACTATTGCTCTCATTCCCGTTGCATCGCCAGCTTTAATTGTTCTTTTTAAAGTGCTTGAATATAAATCTTTTTCATAAGTTGTTGGAATGCATTTTTGAGTTTGGCTTGTAATATGGAGTCCCATTTTTGAGCAAAGCCATCCATTTTGATTCCACATATATGATGGAACATACTCTCCAGACTCAATAATTTTCTTTATTTCGTCTGATGAATAATCATTATATTTTCCAATTGTTTTATTAAATTCTTCAATTGTTAAACCTGCTCCATGGCCTTCAGCTAAAGCAATTCCATAATCTTCAACATTATACCAACTAGATCCTTCAATTTTGTTTATTGTAAATTGAGCTCCAGCAAAGTTCGTAACCATTGTTCCCCAATATAAATCACAATATCCAACACCTGTTAAAGTGCATCCTCCTTTTTTTGCAAGTTCGTCTAATTTATGTGTTAAATCCGGTGAAGAATTCCAAGGATATAAAGCTTCTTCACACGTTGTAATTGCATTAATTCCATGTTTTGCACAAATTGTGAAAATGTCTTCAAGTTCTTTAACTGTACTTCTTGTTGCGATTATTACAACATCGGGCTTTAATTCACCTAAAATTTTATCCGCATCTTTTGCATCAGAAATTTTAATTCCAGTTTCTTTAAAATCATATTCAATTATTTCTGAAACATCTTTTCCGATTAATGCTGGATTCATATCAAATGCTGCAACAAGTTCAGCTCCTTTTCCATAAACATATCTCATAAGATACTTTCCCATTTTTCCGCAGCCATATTCTGCGATTCTTACTTTTCTTTCCATACAAATACCTCCATAATAATTCTTGATTGTGCTATAATATTATGTCCAATCAAAGAATATCATATAACAGTTCTTTTAGCAAGTTGTTGAAATAAAAAAATATATCTCAAAAATATATGTAATTAAGATTTTTTTGAGATATATTTTAAGATATAAAAATATTTGCTTTTGGAGCAGATGTTTGGAGTGGGTACTGGGAATCGAACCCAGACTAAAAGGTCGGAAGCATTTCATTCTACCATTAAATTATACCCACATATATTGCTACATTTTTAGTAGCAATTTTTTTATCAGCTTTTCAAAATATTTTTGAGTCTATTTTTCATTTTATTTTTTTAACCATTTTGAATCTATTTTTCATTTTATTTTTTAGTCTATTTTGAGTCCGTTTTTCAATCTATTTTTTTAGTCTATTTTTTGAGTTTATTTTTCAGTCTATTTTTTAAGCCTTTTTTTAGCTTTTCAAGTTATTATTGTCAATTAATATTGTCAATAAATGATAAGTCTACTGAATCATATTGTTCTTGAGTTATATAATCATTTGTTAAGAGCGATTTTAGCACTTTTTCAGTCCTACTTTTGCACAATTCTTTGTTAACAAGTGGAGAATATGCACTTGGAGCATTTGGTAAACCCGCAAGCATTGCTGCTTCTGCCAATGTCATATCTTCTACTTTCTTTTTTAAGTACCCTTCACAAGCTTCAGTTATTCCATAATATCCGCTTCCAAAATAAATTATGTTAACATACAGTTCTAAAATTTCATCTTTCGAATACTTTTTTTCTATTTCAATTGCAGTAAAACATTCTGCCACTTTTCTTTTTACAGGGTTTTCGTGATTTATATAGTATAAATTTTTTGCTACTTGTTGTGTTATTGTACTGCCTCCCTCTTCAACTGATTGCTGTCTTATATTTGATACAATTGCTCTCATTATTCCAATATAGTCTACTGGTCCATGAGAGTAATATCTTCTATCTTCTACTGCAATTACTGCATTTATATAGTATTCTGGTAGTTGCTCCTTTTTTGCAAAAGTAAATTCACTCCTTATATCATTTACTTTAGTTTCTAAAGGTTCTTTACTTGTTGTTTGTTTATAATATATATATCCATATCCTGTTAAACATAATACTGCAAGTAATATTAAAATTATTATTAAAGCTATAAATTTTCTTATTATTTTCATAACACTTTTATTATCTAATAAATTATGACTTTTGTCAATATCATACTTTTTCTTTTACATATCTGGTTGCATTCTTTCTAAATAAAAATTGCTTGTCTAGTTATTCTCACTTACTTTTTAAATTAATGTGTATTTTGTTTTTCTTTCACAAATTCATATTTTACCATTCTTAAACTAATTCACATCTTATAATTATTAGTCTAATTCATAAACCCTTATATATGTTTTATCTTCTGTATCATATTTCTTTTCTACAGATATTTTCACAACTTGATTGTCATCATAAATTATAAACCTATTCATTGCATCAAGTATTGATTTTGCTATGTTATCTATGTCAGGTTTTTTAGTTGGGCTTATTTGATCATTTAGCATTTTTTCAGTGTTTGCTTTGCTTGTTCCTTTTGGAATTTTAAAATATGCAATTATGTCTATCCCTATTCTATTTTTTAGCATTTTATATTGAGGATATTTTATCCTAAATGATTGTTGTACAAGCGTTTCATATTCTTTTGTTCTTCCAGGTGTATAGACAATTCCAGTATTCATATTTACTCTTGGTCTTTCTTTTCCAACAATTTTTCCTTCTACTATAAATTGATATTCCATTTTTTTCCTTTATTTATAAATGCAAATTTACATTTCATATTTTCTATGTAAGTATTTCTCTGCAATTTCACTGCCTGGAGCTTGTAATAAATTCTTGTAAACGTCAATTAATGCTGGGTTTTCGTGAGCTTTTCTATATGTACTTTTTTCATCTATAGAGTACAACGCTTTTGCTCTAAGATGCTGTATTGTTTCATAATCCCATGCATTTTTGCTCATAAATGGTTGCCCCGCTCCCATAATACATCCACCTGGGCAAGACATTACTTCAACAAAGTCAAGCTTTGCTTTTCCATTTTTTATATCTTCCATAATTGTTCTAGCATTCTGTATTCCACTGACAACCGCAACTCTTATTCTTCTTTTTCCAATTTTTACTGTTGCCTGTTTTATACCCTTATATCCTCTTACAGATTTATATTGGATTTTCTCTAAACTCTCTCCCTCAAGGAGATCAGCTGCTGTTCTTAATGATGCTTCCATAACTCCACCTGTAACACCAAATATCGCTCCTGCTCCAGTCGCATTTCCCATCGGGCTGTCATAGTCACCATCCTCAAGTTGTTCTAGATCAATATTTTTTCTTTTCATCATTTCAGCAAGTTCAGTTGTTGAAATAACAAGGTCAACGTCCCTAATTCCATTAACATTCATTTCAGGTTGTGCAATTTCTGCCTTTTTAGCAATGCATGGCATTATTGAAATTACTTTTATTTTTTCTTTTGGAATATTGAATTTGTTTGCATAATATGATTTTATTATTGCTCCAAACATCTGGTGTGGTGACTTGCAAGTTGATAAATATTTGCACATATCTGGATAGTTCTTTTTGGCAAACATTACCCAAGCTGGGCAACACGATGTAAACATTGGCAAGTTTTCTTGGTTTTCATATCTGTCAACAAACTCGTTGGCCTCTTCCATAATGGTAAAATCTGCTCCAGTGTTAGTGTCAAATACCCTGTCGAAACCAAGTAATCTTAAAGCTGTTATCATTTTTCCTTTTACATTAGTTCCAATAGGTAAAACAAATTCATCACCAAGACCAACTCTAACAGATGGTGCAGTTTGGCATACTTTATGTATTGAACTATCATTTAATATTTCAAATGCTTTCGTAATTGCATCATATCTGGCAAATTTACTGCTACTTATCATAAGTACACTCCTATTCTTTAGTAAATATGTTATCTAATTATAAATTTTTTACAATTGGTGGTACTATTTGTTTCTTTCTTGAAACAACTCCCTCAAGCATCATTGAATTATCTGAATCAAGTTTTTGTCCGAACGCTTTTTCAACAATGTCTGTTGAATCTCCTAATGCAATTATTTTAGAATTTGTATTAATGATGTCTGTAATTACAAATATAAATAAATTAAGTTTTTTATCTTTAATCTCTTTATTCATTGCTTCTTCTATTTCATCTTTACGCGAAAATACATCATTAATATCTGCTGCATTTACTTGATCAATAATAATCCTTTTTCCACCTTCTTCTAATAGCTTAGCATCAAGCTCTACTATTGTTTCAGGGGTTAAATCGCTAATATCTGTTCCTGCTTTAAGCATATTAAGTGCATAAGTCTTAGCATCAATTTGTGCTATTTTTTCAAGCTCATTAAATGCATCTATATCCTCCTTAGTGCATGTTGGAGATTTTAACAAAAGTGTGTCTGATGAAATTGCACTTATTAAAAGGATTGCATCCTCTTTGCTAATTTCAATTTTCTTTTCAGTCATTATTTCATAAAGAATTGTAGCAGTGCATCCAACAGGTTTTGCAAAATAATAAAGTGGTGTAGGTGTTTTGAAATCTGTAATTCTGTGATGATCAATAACTGCTAAAATTTCAGCATTATCTCTGTTTTCTACACTTTGTCCTGCTTCATTATGGTCAACTAAAATTAATTTTTGGCCATCGTCCACTTTTTCTATCATTCTTTGTGGCTCTTTATTTAAGTATTTAAACACATATTCTGTTTCTTTATTTAAATCTCCTAATCTAACTGCCTCTGCATTAACTCCAAAATGCTTGGCAATTTTCTCCATAACTATGCTTGAGCATATACTATCTGTATCGGGATTTTTGTGTCCTGTTATTAATATTTTTTCCATTTTAAATTCATTCCTTTCGTCTATTAATTTTTCTAAATTATATTATTAAAAGCTGGTAAAGTCAATTAAAAAGATTTTTTTCTTTAAGTTTATTTGTCTTTTACAATTCAATATGGTACTTTAATTTATAGCGATAAAATAATCAATCTTTTTTGATTTAAAGTATTATAAATACTATAACTATTTTTATAATTACTTTCTTCTCCATTCAAACCCTTCTGGCAGACTTAATGCATCTTTTTTGTGTTTTACATATCTGTCTTCCTCTCAGTACAATTGCTAAACCCACAAAAAATATACTTGAATTTTATCTATTTTTTATCTTCTATTTTTTTAGTTTCTTGGG